>JAEOUM010000041.1 GCA_016839275.1 Candidatus Thorarchaeota archaeon | reverse complement strand
GTAACTTCGTCTACATAATTGGTGGATACATTCTGATTCTTCTTGCACTTACCCAGTATATCCGTGATGAAAGCAAAACACACACATCAGTAACTACTGTGCTCGAATCCTAAGCAAGAGCTCCAGGATTACATCGAAGAATTATTAGCCTTAGGTACGATATATGTTACAGATGATAAATATGAAGACAGTTGGATATTTCGAAGGGACAGATTCTACACTTTTATCTAAAATAAGTGCAAATGGATTCTGTACTGTTCCCCTTGCAAACGAATGGGATGGTCATGGCAAAATTGCATCACACATCGAACCTAATGAGGTGCACTTGATTATTGGATACTTGCATAAACTGATGCCGCCTCGCGGAACCCCCGAGTCGCCTAAGAAAACACCGATGCCTGTTTCAATTGACGCATATCGCGGATTTAGACCAATAGATCTTCTTTACCCAGCAAAAGCATACAGTATACCAGTGCTTGTCGTTGTGCCTAAAGAATTTCATGACAAGGCAAAGAAGGTCTTGGAAGAAGCTGCAGAATTCGTGACTATTGTTTCTCCAGAGAATCTTGAAGAAAAAACAAGAAAGATACTTGGATTCTAGTCATTAACAACGCGATTTGGAGTCAAGACCATTGGAACAAAACAGTAGATGATAATCTAAATGCAATAATTTTCGACATTTGTACAGATATGTCTAGAAAATCAAACTGTTATTAAGTCGAATTAACTGTCACAACAATTCATGCAAATAGCGTTAGACTCCTACATATTGGGAATCCTATTTGCAGTCGCGGCAACTATCTTCTTTGGCGTAACGAATGTAATCTACAAGAGAATGAGTAATGACATTAGTGTCATGGATATTACATTTTCACGAATTTGGGTAAGTTTGCCTCTCTCGTATATGTTTGCAGTGATGTCTGCAGGTTCGTATCAAATAGTCATTCCAGTAGACGCAATGTTCCCGCTAGCACTTTCTATGATTTTGGGCATCGTACTTGGAGATACGATGTATTTTCTCAGCCAAGAGAGAATCGGTGTTACACGAGCTTTTCCTATTTCTATGAGCTATCCCCTTATGGTCTATCTCCTCACAGCCTATTTTCTCGGAGAACCTGTTATCATCCAGAGAATTCTAGGTGCAATCGTAGTAGTTGTTGGTGTTGGTTTAGTGGCTAGGGCGTCACAGAAAGAGAGCCTTGAAAGCATAAGCAGATGGAGTGACCGTGATAGAAATGTCGGTCTTGTACTTGCCTTTCTAACTCTCATATCGTGGGCACTTAGCGACGCTATCTTCCAATTTGGTCTTATCAATGTAGGAGCCGCTGAAGCTAATTTCTTTAGGATGCTTTTTGCCTCAATTGTCCTTGTTCCTTTCTTTCTAGTTTCAATCAAGAGAGGGAGATCCCTTCCAGACAGGCGAGTCTTAGCGTTTGCCTCGCTTACTGGACTTGTAGGAATTGGTCTCAGCTTGATTGCTTACAGCTATGCTGTAAAGTTCGTGGGCGCAACGATTACAGCTGTGATTATTGCATCAGCCCCAGTCTTCACTGCGCCGCTCTCAGCGATGTTTCTTGGCGAGGATGTCAATAAACGTGTTATTGTTGGAACTATAATGACAATATTGGGTGTTATCCTTGTGATTGCTATATTCTAAGGATTTCGATGCACATAGATGTTTTTCATCGTTTGGTGCAAAGATTTTAGAGGCTTGAGAATATGCTCTGAGATGAAGAAGTCCTTATGCAATTTTGAGGTAGGAATTCGAACGAAGTAGGTGATATGTGATCGGAGTGGAAACCAACTGTTTCAGATATACATTGATTATTTCATATTCCCAATAGTTGTAATAATCCTAACCATCATAGTTTACTTCTGTTGTATATCTGGAAAAACATGCCCAAATGCAGGTCTTGAAGAAGATCACAAGGGCTCAGTTGACAGAAGTGGACTACCGCCATATTTGCAGGAAGATATTGAGAGAACTGAGTCACCTATAGATCAATGGAGAGGATATCCCCGGGGATATCCCATAACCTACCAAAAGCGGCCAATACCTGGAGTTGCTCGATCACTTGAGCAAGTTCGTACTACTTCTAAAACTCAAACTCAACTTGTAAGAGCTCAACGCGGAGGAGAGTTCATAGGAAATAGGATGCGCTTCAAAATCAAAGTATTCAATGATTCACCTTATACCATTACTGATGTGAGGATATTCCTAATCTCATATCCTTCAGAATCTCTCAGGCTTGCCAGTAAAGATGATGATGCTTATTATACCAAGATTGAACCCAATGGCTTCAGAAGTCCCACATTTGATTTTCTGCCCACTCAAGATTGTGTGAGAGGTGAGATTTGTGGAGGCGCATCATACGTTGACATGCAAGGGCAACCTCACACTTTGACTACAAAACCATTCATTATTCGTTCAGTTTGCGATTTACTGATACCGGACCAAATTGCTCCTAAGGAATTCGAATTAAAACTCAAGCAACTTGAATGTGGAGAGATAGGAGTAAAGGTCACAGACTGGACACCAGAGGAGATGTATGAGAAAGCACTTCATATCGTGGAAGACGCCAATTTCTATGAGGTGAGCAGTGATATGGAAATTGAAAATAGCATCGTACATGCCAACATTTCTGGACTAGCAAGGGGGAAATATACGGGGAAAAGTGTTGCTGTTGAACTATTAATATCGGGACCCAGCGGCAAGAAAGGAGCTAGCTGCACAATCAAGGTCTCAGGAGAAGATCAAGCAATGATATTACCCGCCATTGATGATTTGAGAGAACGGCTAAGTGCATGGTTGTGTCCAATGTGTTCGAGCCCATTGACATTAGCAAATGTCGAGGACCTCAAATCAGGCAAGGTAGTCACCTGTCCCTTCTGCAATGTATCAATAGGGCGTTAGTGCTATTTCTCGTGTGGAAACGATGAAGCCGTTGTCGGGCTAGAATTCAGCTCTCGAAAAACAACTGCTTCTCTATGATTATGCGAATCCTCTGCTCAGACCCGCTCCGCCTGCACCCATCTTTATCTGAGTGTATCTTGCATCTTTGCGTGTTCCTTTATTTGTTATCTCACGCTTCAACTTCTCATACTCACTTTCGCAAGTTGATTCAAGTTGGAATTTAGTTTTCTTGAGCTTGATGACGTTTTTATCAATACTATCAATATCATCTTGTGGAACAAGAAGATCAATATCTGGCACAGCATGTAGCTTCTCAAGTAGTTCTTCAAAGAAACTACCCCCGAGTATTAACCAGAGATGACTTGTTTTATCAAACCAGAGGTCTATTACACTCCCAATTTTAATACCGTCAGCGTCAACAACCTTCATTTTTGAGATATCAGAATATAGGATATCTGAATCTGTGAAGACTCCTTTGTCCAATGTCTTGCACAGTGATTCCTTGTCCACATTCAAATAGACTTTATCTGAGATACTGTCAATATCTGAAACATTGCAAACAGGATCAATATCAGGACGAGCTCTTATCTTCTCAAGCAGTTCTTCAATCCTTCCGCCTCCCAAGATAATATGCTTTAGCTCTAGCCTATTTTCGGAGAAATTAAAGGTGGAGTCTATCACTTCACCAATATGTTCACCGTTGGAATCGATAACTTCCTTCTTTCTTATTTCGCTATACTTAAGATTACAGCATTG
>JAEOUM010000040.1 GCA_016839275.1 Candidatus Thorarchaeota archaeon | reverse complement strand
GTTTCTATGTATTCGAACATTGGGTTTGGGTTCAAAGAGATTCATCTCTTCGATTACTTCTAGAGCTAGCCAAGTCAGTTTGTTAGTCAAATCCTCTCCGTTTGGACCACAACCACTTAAGGTCATCAACTGACCAAAGCTTGAATTGATACCCTGGTTAATTCCAAGACGTCCTTGGAAATCATATACATAGTTATGCTTTATCCAATAACATTGCATTAGTTCTTTTGCCTGGTCTCGCGTTATCGCTCCAGATTCGAGATCCTTCTTATAGAAAGGATACATGTATTGATCCCAGCGACCATGAGAGAGACCTGCGCCAGGATATGACTCAGCAGCCATGACAAGCATGTGAGTTATCCAGAGTGACTGCAAAGCCTCCCAGAATGTTGATGGTGCTTCCCACGGAACTCGCTCGCATATTTGTGCAATCTTCATTAGCTCATCTTTTCGCATAGTATCCGTTTCATGTTGAGCTAATTCATGTGCCTTCTTCGCATAACGATGACTGACATCTCTCGCAGTTTGGCAACTTAGAATGAGCGCTTCAACAAACTCACGATGTTCAGGTGTCAAATCACCTTTCAGTAATGCCTCATATTCCTCAGCTACGCCCCGAAGTCCCACCCTCATGACCTTTGCATAGTTAGGGATGAGGTGACCGGGCACTGCAGAAGCAGTGCCTACACCAACTTCGTTCAGACGAGTTGCTTCTTTGAAGTATTTCTTCATGTCCTTGTTTCGAGCTGCTGTTTCGGATTTATTCAAAGAACGGGAGAGGGCAGTATTGAAATTAAAACCAACTATCAACTCTCCATCGAGGATGATTACTGGCATATACTTCGTCATGACTTGGTGAAAGAATATAGCTCGACGCTTTGCAAGTGTGTGAGCCCAATAATCATCTGGCAAATCTACCTTTACGACCATTGATTTCAAAGTCTGATTGATTGAGGCAAAGAATGGATAGATGGCAGGTTCATTCGCCCAGTCATGGACGGAGTAGACTTCATCCCAATCTGTACCAGTTGTGAACGAATAAGGTTCGTTTGTTTCTTTTCTTTCCGAGAAGGAATAGAAATGATCTCTTAATTTTTGAACACGTTCAGAAAGATTTTCAGAGGGTGTCCAGATTTCTATGAGGGGGATATTGTTTTCATCAAGGGTCATGGAGTAGACACCACCACGGGGGAGTGTGCGGACTTTGAGCAATCCATCTTAAAAGATTACATATTTCAATAAAATATGGCAAAAAACAGATTTCCTTTTATTTTGATGCAGAGACGAAACGTGAGGGATTTCGTTTGAGCGAGAAACCAGAAATCAATAATCAAATCAATGTACCTGGGTATCAAGAACTTACTGGAGGATTAACTCTATTAGTTTGGACTATTGCATTTTCGATTATTCTGAGTGGCTTGTGCCAGAGTGGTAGCTTCGATCCAATTGCATTCGCACTACTAGGAGGAGTAATCATTGGTTTATCTACACCAATTGGAGCTATTCTTTTTGTTTCTGGTTTTTCAAAGATTCTGAAGAATACAAGAAGTTGAAATTTACTCTCTCGTACGACACTATAACTTGCGCTACGCTTAAAAGCAGTGCAATTTCTCTGCCTCCATCCGCCCGATAAGAGATTATTGGATTTTAGGAAGGCACCAGAATGAAAAGAACAGGTAGATTATTGGCGCTCATATTTGTCGCATTTATGATTTTGGGCAGTGCCCAAGTACAGACAATATCGCCATATGCACAAGACACGCAAACAATGAGCGCTCCGCTCAACATTCTGAGGACAGCTGGTTTTGATTCCCCAAATATTACAGCTTCACTTTCAAGCCCTGTTAATGGTAGTCCGGTATCAGGGACATTCAATATTATTTTGGACATGACCTCAGATTTTGCTACGGTGAATATCACTCTATTTATTGATGGTGCAATCTATCCAGCATATAATGAAACAAACGTTCCTGCAGGGCCTAGTTGGACTCAGACAATTACTGTGGATTCTACAACTCTTGCTGAGGGAATGTTGAACTTCACAATACTCTTTGAAAATCTTGCTGAGAAAGAATCGGTCTATCTCCTTTATTTTGTCGATAATGTTGGTCCGAACTTTGATGTTACTTTAATTTCTCCCGCAAATAACAGTAAGGTCAGTGGAATCATTAACATTAACATCAATGTCACCTCTGATTATGACCAACTAAACCTCACAGTTTTTGTTGACGGTCAACCTCTGTCATCCTACAATCCAGCATTGATAGGCACAGGAGTTGTAGGTGTGTCTGTCGATACAAGTTCACTCATTGAAGGATATGATAATTTCACCCTGTACTTCCAATATCATGTACTCGCGACTCATTTTGACGAAGCTATGTACCTCGTCTATTTAGTCGATAACGATGGAGTACCTATCACTATCGATCATCAGAGTCCTGCAAATCAGACAACGGTCTCAGGCGTCTTCAATCTGACATTACTTATTGGCTCAGAATATGATCCTTTGAACTTCACATTGTTTGTGGATGGTGTCATAGCGTTTTCTCAATTCAACAACACCTACATCGGAATCAAAGAACAGATCATTTCTATTGATACAATGGGACTTTCAGAAGGAGCCCTGAACTTCACTTTACTATTTGAGTACAATGTAACTGGTGAGAATGCACGTGTTACATACCACCTACTCTTTGTGATTGATAACCACATGGCGCCTACAATCATCATTCTTGGGCCTGCGCCAGATACAACAGTGACTGGTTTGACTGCTCTGTGGTTGAATATAACATCCACACATCCAGAGCTATATCTAAATATCACGGTAGATGGCGAAATAACTAAAGAATTCAATGGAACAGCGATTTCACCTGGAGCTGATAACTACTCAATTGATACATCTAGATACGTTAATGGTGAGCATGTGATTGGCATTATCGCTTATACTGGCGAAGGAGCTTCAGCAAGTAAAACATTGGATCTTATATTCTTAGATCATGTAAGAGTATGGATTTCGGGATTGACAAACTATGAGATAGTAAAGGGTATTCTTCAATTCGGAATCCGAGTTCTGACACCCTATGATAATATCACTCTATCACTCTACGTTGATGAACAACTAGCAAATGAATTTCACAATGTGACACTAGTTCCAGGTTATAATGCTGTTACTCTCGATACAACGCAGTTCACTGAGGGAGAGCATAATGTCACAATCTTTGGTTATGATGGCTTTGGTCATATGTGGAACTTCACCATGGTCTGGGTAATTGATAACCTAGGAGCACCCGAATTACGATTTGCTACAACGAATGCAGTAATGATCGGATACGCAACCTTTACCATAAATGTGGAGAGCGCCTGGGATAATCTTAAAGTCGCAGTCTATGTTGATGACATTGTTCTACAGGATTATGACAATATCACTGTAGATGTAACATCTGGAAGATTCACTTTCTACATTGATATGGGACTATACAGCAAGACCGAACATTCTGTCAAGGTTGTAATGATAACTCCAGAGGATGATTTTACAGAGATTGAACGCGTTTTTGGTTTCGCATCAGTCCGTATAGAGGAAATCATCAGCTTTGCAGTGCTGCTAGGTTTGGCAATTATAATTCCATTATATAGAAAGACGAAGGGGTCTCCACTCAAACCAGTGTTAATATTGGATGCAATATTTGCACTTGTCACAGGAGGAGCATTCTTGATTCTTGGAATTAACACAATAGCATTCCTGGTATGGCATGTGAATATGGCTAGCATCTGGGCAATAGGTGGCACCTTTGTCTTTGCCAACTGGGCACTTCCATTCTTACTAGAAGAATCTGATAACGAGTGAGATCATAATAACCGCGTCACAGGAATATCAGTTGACAATTCAGAGGACCACTTGCAGAGATTCATGTGTGTTCCTACTTGGTCCTTTGGAACTGTAGTATGGACTGTCTTTAATTTCCAAACAGCAGCTGTTTTCGCAGTTCTAGATATCACAATATCAGAATACTCAAGCCCTCTCTTAGTGATGTCCGCGATAAATTTAGCACTCTTGGTATCTTGCTTTGCTACTACACCCACACCAATTAAGCGATCATTAGAATAGTACTCCAGGAGCTTACCATCAAGTCGTCCATCAATAACATCTCCAGCAAGTTCAGCAAGAGCGCCCGGATAAGCAATATGTGAGAATTTCATTGAAGTGGGTAGTTTAGCCAGTTTCTCAAGTCTTACGGTCTTAACTGCTGTTGATTTTTTCTCAGGTATTTTGTTAATTGGCAGTTTTAGATTCGTTATGGATTCCCGTGCAAAGTACTTCACTTTCATCCAATAATTATATGCAGCAGGGGGAGTGGTAGCAGTCACGCGAACTACTTTCCTATTCCGCAGAACTGATTCAGCAGCGTTTGTTAACTTTGTTCCGATAGTTTCTTTCTGGTGCCTCACATCAACATCAAGGTTCCTGATAATGCCAACTTTCCCTGTCGATGGCGTCTTCTCAGAACGGAAGACAATCTCTCCAACGACATGCCCTTTATCTTCCGCAACTAGCCAACCCCACCGTTCAAAAGCTGCACCCCGATGCTCTTCTTTTACTTGCTCAACGGTCTTATAGCCGCCTTCTCTTGTTCTATAGAACCAGCGAGTTCCCTGATAGACCTCAAGTAAATCTGTACAGTCTTTCATCATACCTTGACGTATCGTGACCATCACTCAGCGCCTCGAGTAGTCGAGGATGTACTCTAGGATGTGTCTAAAATAAAACGATGTAAGACACTATACTAATCAAATATTAATCAAATCACTGACCATCAGACATTTCTGAGAGAGATTAATAGCAGAATCTCCAAAGAGATAGAGAATAGGTTCGACTCCAAATCCTCCAGGAACATGAATAGCTGGAAAAATAGCAGCTTTGCCAGCCCTTTTCTTCATAATTCTTAGGCTTTCAGAAATTTTGGATGCATCACTCTCAGATTCTGTCAAGGAAGTTACTCTAAAACCAATTCTAGATGATGCTTTAACAACAGCATCTCTACCGCTAATACATAGACATGCCCTGATCTTCGGCCAGATGTTTCGCGTATTCAGTAGAAGCTCTGCTGTGTGTCGTGAAGCTCCAAATTCGGGACCAATAGGAGCTACAGCACGACCACTGATAATAGTAATCCGACCAGGTATACCAGCTACGTCTTCGATACTCTTTGCATCTGATGTACACGTGACAAGATTTGCACGTACTTGTGGCACAATTCTCTCAAAAGACGATGAGTTCTCTATGGTTCGCAAAGCTTCTTGCATGTCGCTGATGACAACTGCCCGTTCTGAGAGATTATCATCACTCCCACCCAGAAGTTGTGAACAGATTTGGCAGTTTACTATCTTTAGAGCGCTGACATTATTCTGGTGTATTTTACACAAGGTAGAGCCAAGTCTAGAGAACATACATGCAGAGCAAAGCTCCTTGACAACAGCATCTGCCTTCGTCTCGGGATTTTGAATCATATCTGTCAATCTCTGAACCAATTCTCCAATCTCTTCACTCAATTCAGATTGAGGAGAGGATTGATTCAAATATTTACTAACAGCAGCCTGTGTGACATCCAGCCTCGATGATATCTCTATTTGAGACAGGCCTTTATTCTTTAGTGATTGTGCCAGTTGAGTCCTTACAGCTGGCAAGAACGCTCTCTGAACAATCTCACATGGTGGTCTCATGGTTAATCCCGCTTTATTATAACACTATTATAAGAACTGTTATAAGAATGTTTTGTTACATCCCTTCCAAGGTGAACATTTTCGTGGCAGAATACCCAGTTCGAAGAAATCCGCGAATTCTTATTGGAGCAGTAGTCACGATTGTTATTATTATCGTTGCTCTTTATGGGGTTGTTACTTGGTGGAAACCACGCTTCGTCGTCTACACATATAGTAGCTTCATGGATTGGGGAGATGAAGGGGCTGAGGTAGTACTTGAACGAGCTTTTGCCCCGTTTGAAGAAGAATTTGGAATAGACATTGATTTTGTGATTCTTGAAGGAGATGCAAACTTCATTGTATCAAGACTAAATGCAGAAGCCGCAAATCCTGTAGCGGATGTTGTGATTGGTATAGATAATATCCTCATTCTTCAAGAAACAGCACGTAACGTCCTTGAGCCATATATCTCGCCGAATCTTGGTCTGATTAATGAATCACTGGTTGACTTTCTTGACTCAACTCATTATCTAACTCCCTTTGATTATGGATTAGTCACTTTGATATATTCCATGAACACGATCAATACCACAACTCACCCTCAACTAGCTAATCTCACTTTTACAGATTTAGCAAGTGCAGAACTTGCTTCAGGTCTAGTGACCGAAGATCCACATCTAAGTAGTCCGGGTCTTTCATTCTTGCTTTCACAAATTGCTGTATATGATAAAATCCTGCATGAAGATTGGACAACTTGGTGGGATTCGGTGGAAACAGAGATTGATGTCGAAGAGGGATGGACAGAAGCTTGGTCTGCATGGTCTTCAGACCCTACAAAGCATCTATTGGTAAGCTATGGGACGGATCCTGCATATTCAGCCAATTATTTAGGAACTGCTCCGGATACAGCCATTGCTCCATTCTACTATAATGGTAACCACTGGGCATGGATGCAGGTGGAAGGAGTGGGATTAGTTAAGAATGGGCCTAATCCATCACTCGGTAAAGCCTTCATCGATTATTGTCTTAACGCGAGTGTTCAACAAGAGATTGCCCTTAACCAGTGGATGTTTCCAGTTCGTTCTGGTCTGACGCTCCCAAGTGTTTTTCAATACGCTATACACCCGGATGAAATAAGTCTACTAAATACGCTTTTGAACAGCACAGAGATTGCTTCGAATCTACAGAATTGGCTTACGCAATATGATACAGTCATGACACCGGGATAAGAGGGGCAGCACGTGTAAAGGCAAAATAAGGAGATCTATGTTGCACTAGCGACTCCGCTCATCATACTCGGGATATTCCTTATCTATCCGGTAATCAGAGTGGTCATACTAGGATTAATCTCCGAAACTGGGATGACATTCGCAGAATCAATGGCATACAACTGGCCATATATCGAATTTACAATTCTCCAAGCATGCATAAGTACGGTACTAGCACTACTTGTTGGTCTTCCCGGAGCCATACTCCTTGCGCGATTGCAATTTACAGGGAAGAACATAATTCGCGCCCTGATCATCATCCCCTTCGTCTTGCCACCAATTGTCGTGGTTGTTGGATTTCTTCAGATGTTTGGGCAGTATGGAATTATCGATTCTATACTTATGGTGATTCTTCAATCAACAGATTCAGTCCTTAACCTAGCAACAGATATCCCTGGAATCATACTTGCCCATACTTTCTATAACGCACCACTAGTAATTCTACTGGTTTCAGCCTCTATGGAGAGAATGAATCCAGAAATCGAAGAGGCCGCGGACTTGCTTGGAGCTGATACAAAACAGCGGTTCCTACGCATCACCCTACCTCATATCATGCCATCTCTGATTGCATCAGCGATTCTTACGTTCCTCTTCTGTTTCATGTCATTTCCGATAGTACTTGCATTTGGACATGGTTCTTATAGAACGATTGAGGTTCAAATTTGGAATGCATTCAGATGGGCGGATTATGGACAAGCAAGCTCACTTGTCATATTACAGATTATCTTCACTCTTACCTTGGCTCTTGCATACATCCGTCTGGGACGTCCTTCAAGAGAACAAGCAAGTCCGACTTCTTCAATTAAGACACAGCGTCTTCAGAGTTACAGACGATCAACAATATTCTTAATTGTACTTTACTTCATTTTCATGCTTGTTCTTGTCGCAGGACCAATTGCTTCAATTATTAGAGCTGCCTTTTTTGACCCTTTGTCACAAACCTACACCTTAGATGGATTTCTCTATTTGTTCAGCACAACAGCCGGAGGAGGATTCAGACCTCTCATTAATTCTCTATTCTATAGCGGTCTTGCCACTCTATTATCTGTAGGACTCGGAATTCCATTGGCATATGCGCATAAATCGAAGACACGTATAATTCCCCCACTTTCTTCAATGATGGTGTTGTTGCCTCT
>JAEOUM010000014.1 GCA_016839275.1 Candidatus Thorarchaeota archaeon | reverse complement strand
GAGACCAGTCATCACTACTGGCCATTTTTTCTCCTTCGGAACGCGTTCTTTTACTATCCTGCTAAATGCATATGATAGGGACTTTCTTTCATCTTCGTCTTCCCTTTCATTCTCTCTAAGTTTCGCAGGTAGGAGCGACTGAACCTGGTCTCTGACAGTCTTGCCTTCTGGTTTAATCGGTCTCATCCGGGTAGTTATTTCGTCCATGACTCTATCATAGTTGAGCGCGCGATTGAGTAACATTGGAGATACAGCTCTGTTGGGGAGAGGTTGAAGTCTGTATGTCTTCTCGAATAGTATTTCATCTAATTTTGCTTCATCAATCTTCCAAGGAGAGGAGTCAATTATGACCTGTCTGAGAATGTTTAGATCATGAATTTTTCTACTCCCCTTCATCCAGTCCAAATAGCTCTGTTTATTCACAGCCACACTCTCAGACCTCTTCCTCTCTCTGCATTACAAGCAGGTGTATGTACTCACTGGTCTACTTATCATTATAGATACTTAGTAATTACTCTCGAAGATATTTACGTGCTTATTAGTGTAAAACAACACTCATAGTCATGAGGCAGAACCAACTGATTCTTATCTCCAAGGATTCAGCTACTGATTATTCCGGGATGGCACTCGGAGACACTTTGACAGAGAGTTTATGGGATACCACCAAGAATCACACCCTTCATATCATCTTGCGTGAACCATCCTTACTCGAACTAGCTAGAAGAAAAGATCCCGGTGTGATTGCTTTTTGTGAACAGCTGCTTCATTCGGAAGACCAGGAATGTTGGTTCTCTGCCCTCAAAGCACTAGAAGTCCTTAGCACATATGATGCTGCACAGCGACTACTCATTCTCTGTGGTAGCTCTGGAACGGGCGACAGGAAGATAGTCATCAATGTGCTTGCTCGTGTTCTGACTTCTTCGCAACGTGAAGGATTTAGACGACTACTCCGTTCTATCATCACTCCTGGAGAACTAGATGTATCGGGATGGACAGCAACTGCCCTGAGAGTCCTTGAGGCTGTATGCTATGATCTTGGAATCACAATCAGTGACTCCACTGGACAGCTCACTGAAATAATAACACCTGTGCAGTATGATACACAAAAAAGAAGCGAGAAGGTATCATAAAGCCCTATTATCTAAAAATAGACTTTTGTAATTCGTTTTAGATGCATATCACTATCAATGCGCTTGATATGATATCATCTAAACTGATGGTTGAGTTCTATCACTGTAAACAATGCTTTGTACATTCTTGATACTCCATACATGAGCGAACAATGTACAACACACTCGATGAAGACAACTCGAAGTTAGTCATGCATAGGGGGTTTGAGTATGCAGACTGATCTAATTACATTGATGTCAGCAAACTTGCTCTTTTCTGTGAAAATCACTCCATTGGTTGTTGTAGTAGCCACACTGATACGTTCAGTCCTATTACTCTCAGGAAACAAGAGAGCCTTTAGGTCCTGGACTAGAAATGCAATCCTCTCTGCAGTGTCGATAATCTTTCTTCCAGGTATGATAGTAAATACGGCGGTGAGGTATGCAGTCTGCTCACTCTTCAAGATTGATATTAAGTCAGTCGGATTCGGTAGTACCTATGCAGAGCTCAATCTCTTTTTGAAGGTGGACTCACCACCCCGAGTCGTTGTATTAGTATCTGCACTCTACATAAGTACAGTCGCATCGATCTTCATCGCATTCACCCTTCTGGTTCTTCCTGTAATCCTTATCGCAGGTGCTCCGTTTCTGCTGCTGTGTTGGTACCTGGCGCTTGCAGTCCTATTCAACAGTTCTCTAAGAGGGGGTGATGTGACTCTTCTGGGTGCAGCGCTTCAAGGCCATCCTGGAAGAGGACTTGCTGAACTCATCATGGCTCTTTGTGTATTGCTTGTATTCTACTCATTTGTGGGGGTGGGCTTGTGAAAAATATTCGAATCTGCAGACCAATCATGTCCCGGGGCGATCCGTTCCCCGACGAACCACACTGTTTCTATTTTGTTAAAGGCGAGATCTGTTTTGAAATCAGCTCCCTAGCCTGTTTTCCGCTAAGTGATCGACGCATGGGACACCTCCTCACTTACACGCACAATATTCAAGGAAGGGAAAACCAAAGATGAAACGTGCCATTCTCTGCATCATCTTAGTGTGTTCAATTCTGTGTGCCTCTCAAATTAATCTGACATCCAATCCTATGGAATCTCCCTTTATAAAGCAACTCGAGGTCAATAACAATCACGACATAGCGGCTGACTCTGGATTGCCCTACTCTGCTTCTCCGTATATTGTTGTAGAATTTCCATCTGGAGACATTTCCGCAAGGGGAAACTCATGGTCTCAGCTACTGTCCTCTAGAGGGATACCAAACATTCTGCTACAGACAACTGATATCATATCAGAACCGACACTCATTACTGGGGCTCCAGCCATAATTCTAGATGGGAGTCTCGGTTCATCAAACGGAAATGCTGTTACACAGAGCTTTGTGGATATTCTTGTCAAAGAAGACACAACTCTCATGCTTACTGGACATTCGGCTTGGTTGTTGCACAGGCTTTCGGGCCGAGTTCCACCCTCTCAGACCGCTCCTGTTGAAACAACTTTGATTGCCCAACCTGAATACGCAGGAGCGGTCTTCCTATCCTATCCTGAAGTCCTCTCTATTGGCTCATCTCTGACATCTGAGAACGGTCTGGTTCTTCCCATTGATGAAGCACAGACCGAGAGGTCTCGTCTTGTGAATCTCACGGGAACCTCGACATCTTCTAGTATTGCCACTATCAGATATGATTCTTATCCGCTTGACATCTTTCTATTCTCGCCTGAAAATCCTTCATTACTGACGCTTACCGGTCAAGGTTTGCTTGAGGATGTCATTGCGTTCTCTACTGCTCTTAGTGAGTCAACAACTGTGACAGTCCTAGGTGATCTGCAATCTAACGAGGAGACACTACTTGCTGGTGGAATGAGTTACTTCCATGAGCCGACCATCGCATCCACCTATTATGCGGTGCACACCATCGAGTCCTTGCTAACAGGTATTGCGTGGTCAGACTGGGTATCAACAAATGCGCCTTTGGTAGACAAAATTCTTTCCAATCTTCTTGTTGATTATGGCTCAGAAACTGGTTTTATGACATCACAGACAGAGGGGGTAGTGGATTGTCGGAGTACATCTCAGGCATTGTGGCTCATAGGCAAGATAGGACTCACTGCTCAATTCCCTGTTTCAGAAATTGTCTCCTACCTAAGTGCTAGACAAAATCCGGATGGCGGATTCGAGAATTACATTACGACAACATATCATGTCACAGAAGCGCTCTGGAGCTTCGGACAGCTTTCAAGTATTGATACATATCAGTTGGAGTTATGGTTGAGGTCTCTTGTCATAGATGGTTCAAAGACATCCAATCCTGATCTCTGGGGTTCGATTGGTTCGAATCCTACGAGTACCTCTCCTTTGAACAACTATGTAACTGAGTATCTGAGGGCTCTCTCCTTCCTTGGCAAAGCACATCCAGACCCATCGAAATTGACCAATTGGATTCTAACAAGAACGTCGAATGGGGATGGCTCATTCAGAAATTCAATAGGTCTCGATGAAGAGGTTGTAACTGGAACAGCATCAGCGTTAACAAGTATGCAGATACTCGGTACACTAAGCTCTCTGAACCAGACCACTGGATTGAACTGGTTTACCAATAACCAGCTTGAATCGGGAGGCTTTGGGCTAAAAGATGCCTCATCTGATCTCGTTGGAAAAACCCGTGAAACCTCTAGGGTAGCTACCTGTCTAGAAACCCTTGGAGAGACCTCTGGAAGTCTAGCAATTGAAGTCCTGAGTTTTATTGACACAATCACAACAGATGCGGGTTTTGAGGCGATGGACATCATACCTTCACTAATGTGGACAAGCTGGCTTTTAGAAACGAGCAGATTTACTCACGCATCCCAGTCTGTAGATCTTTCTCTGGCAAGAAGATACCTTTCGAATTTTAACAAACTTACAATCTATCCATTCTGGTCAAATCTAACAGCTTCTACCCCTCCTGAGTATAGTACGAATCAGTATAGGACCAAGAGTGTTTGGACGCAGTACTTTGGCGTGACTGCAGCTGAAGCTTTGGGTGTAGACCTAGGTTCAAATGTCATTTCCGATATTGTACTATATCTATCACAGAGTCAATATATGACCGGGCACTATCGTCCAACTTCGTTGACAGGCACAGCGCATATGCAATACTCAGTTGCGGCTGTTGAAACTCTGTTCCTTCTAAATGAGCTAGACACAATCTCATATAGGACTAACTTGGAAAATGCGATTCTATCGGAATATTCTGGTGGCTCATGGAGTACTTCTGGGTGGACTCTCAAACCTTTTGTAGGTTCACAGCATGCAATCGATTTTTTGTCCACACGTGCGGCGATTAGACTTGGAATCATTACACCAGCTATGGCAACTGAAATTGCTTCGAATATCGAATCGAGGCTGCAATACTCCGACCTCATGGCACTAAGCTGGGATGTTGCTACTCTCTCTCTCCTGCAGACTTCAGCTTTCTCCGTCGACATTGAGTCCGTAGATACGTCTCTTGTCCTTAGTGCCTTGAGGTCATCTCATTTCATTGATGGATGGTTTAATTCATCTGAGCTCTGGCAGCCTGTATACACAGCAACTGTGCTTCAAATGGTCTCAATTCTTGGACTTCGTTGTTTGTTCTATGATATTCCAGGTGTTTCAATATCGGTAAGTGCGAGTGTGACAGGGCAGCTTGGGTCGATCCTTGATATTCTGGTGGACATAACATCGATTTCAGCAATTCACTCAGTCCTTGTGAGTCTATTTGATGAGACTTTATTGTTTCAAAATGTGGCAAACACTGACACGCTACATTTTCCAATACCCTCTGACAAAGTCAACCTTGGTCTTTGGAATATCACTCTTATGATTCTTGACTGGGGTTCATCCCGTGCCTTTGATACATTTGAAATCCTCATTGAAGGAGCTATCGAGGGGTCTCTGAACGTATTGACCCCTATGGTCAAGATGAATGAGCTTGTAAATGGAACTGCACAGTGGACACTGACAGGTGGAGTAGATGCAGGCGTGAGTCATGTAATCGTGCAATTAGGAGACCCGCCAATATATTATCAATACAGCTACGATGCTCCGTCTCCATTTTCCTTCTCTCTTCCCACTACTGACTTTGATGCTGGGATTTATTCGCTTAACGTCACAATAGTCATCCCCCATTGTCTCCCCCTCATTTTTATCGATGAGGTTGTGATTTCAGAACCAGATCCGACATACATGCAAACAGTTGCAGATACAGACGGAATTGTGGGTGACGAACTTGAAGTCAGTTGGTCATTACACTACCAAGAGAATGGCACGTTGATTGGAGGGCAATCAATTACACTGTCCATCAGGGATAGCGCCGATACAATCGTTTTCTCTGACACATTAATCTCGAACGTAAGCGGTGGCATTTTCAGATGGACTCCTTCGAGTAGAGAGGACTTTGTTTTTACACTCTCATTTGCTGGAAATGGTACACTTGAGGGTTGTCAGGTAGAGGGAATGATTCATGTCTATGAAGAAACCTCACTATCGTGGATTGGGGTTGGTACAACGGATCAACATTCTACTTCGAATCTTCAGATACTTCTGACTACAGCTCAGGGAGAAGCACTGAGTGGAGAGAATGTTCATGTCATTATAACAGCACCATCCTCAACCACAATCATTGACACGTGGCTTACCACTAACGGAACGGGTCACGTTGACATAGCATTCTTATTAACTGAAAATGGGATCTATCTCCTTCAGGCTCAATTTTCGTCTTCTGGTTTTCTTTTAGGCGTCACTGCTTCAGATTCGCTCATCTCATGGTCCTCTAGCTCTATTCAGATTGGAGGGATTGGAGCTGAGAGTACGATTAGCAATACTTATCGACTGTGGGCACAGCTTGAGGATTTGGTTTCAAATCCTGTGCTGGGTCAACCAGTACTCCTACGAATAATCCTATTGCCCTCTACTATCCTAGTAGAGCAGTTGTTAATCACAAACTCAAGTGGTTATGTAACGATACAATGGACAGCAAGTGCCGCTGGAGCCTATAGATTCGAGGCTGTCTTTAGCGGTACTGTTTCCAGAGCCTCGGTTGCACAGACACATGACTTTGAGGTTCTGATTCCTGTAACGCTCAGTATTAGCACTGTCAGTACATCAGAGGTTGGGGCTGATGAGTGGATTCAGGTAGTAGCACACAATCATCTTGGAGAACTCATCTCGGGCATCCCCGTTACGGTGGCTGTGAGGGGGCCTGGAGGGATTATTCTCTACACAAATACATCCATGACCATAGCAGGCTCTGTTACATTTCCATGGATGCCCTCCATGCGAGGTGTTAATGAAATCACAGTAGTTACTTCACGACAAGGCCTGTATCAAGAGGCGTCATCAGCAACTACTGTGGACATCTATGAGACCCCTTGGTTGAGTATAGAGATACCAATCGATGCAATTGCTCCTACAGTAAGTTCAGTTCTCATCTCAATCAAAGATCATGATCTCGTAGCAATCCAGGGTGTGACAATCCATATTCTCATACTACTGGATACTACTTATCTCATCAATGGTGACTACATTACAGACAGTAACGGACAGGTAAGCATTTTCGTGCCCCTTTCTACACCTGGGTCTCTGCACGTAGAAGCCATACTTTTGTCTCAGGGTTGGTTCCTAGAAACCTCTGCAGGTTCTGATACTACAGTGGCCGCTGCAACGACACTCACAATCACGATTCCTGGTCAACCTGTCGAGCAGGGTTCAACAGTTGGAGTCTTAGTGACTCTTACCAATTTTGCTGATGCTCCTTTGGTTGGAGCAACCATTCAGATTGATGTTGCTTGGAATAATGGTACAGTCTTGAGGTCTGTTACTCGAATGACAGATGCGGCAGGTCAATGTATTCTTGCCCAGACCTTCAACTTTGTAGGCGATTTCATCATAAGAGCGTTCTTCGAAGGTTATGGACTGAATGCATCAGCCAACGATGTCGTTCCTCAACGAGTGTTTGTGACTCCATCACTTCATGTTTCACATAACCCAAGTTCCATTACAGGTGAAGCGATGGAGTTCCAAGTCAATCTTACAGATGCTCTGGGAAATTTCATTGTAGGAAGAACTATAGAACTGAGCATTGAGCAAGATGGCGTTGTAGTCTTTGAGGCTCAGATATTGTCAGAAGCTGGTCTCTCAATAATTACTTGGTACCCAACACAGGGTGGCCTTGCGACTATAACTGTCACACACATTGGAAATATCTACATCTTGACAACATGTACTGTCTCTTCAGCTTCAGTTCTGGAGCTCGTGAGCGGTACACTCTTAATATCACCAGCCCAGATTGATCTGTTCGACTCAACAACTCTCGCCTACGCCCTCGAATCAGCCATTCCAAGAACAGGCGTCACAATCCACTTTGAGGTTCTAGGGATGGATTTAGTCCCAGTCTGGAGTGCAGATATTCTCATAAACTCCTCGGGCATGGCTTCCGTGACATATACTGCAATGGAGACCTATGGAGTATTACATGTGAATGCAGGTCCTATTACTGACGAGTTTCTGATAGGCGGTGATGTCCAAGAACAACTAATCGTCCAGACATTGTGTCATATTACTGTCACTTTACTTCCAGCACCCGCCTCAGTATATACATTGACTAACATAACCATCTATGTGTTGGATGATCTTGCTGGTTCAGTTGATGGTCCAACCGTCACAATCACCCTCTACGATCCATATGGCGAGATTGTAAAACTCGGACAATGGACGAACTCCGTCACAGTACCAATTGAAGAAGGATTAGCTGTTGCTGATTTTATTCCAACCATGGTTGGCCTATATTCAGTGGTGCTCACATCGTCAGGTTCTGTTTCGGTTCATGGATTCACGAGTACAACACACCACACCATCTACTCAATAACACAACTTGAACTCATACTATCCACTAATGAACTCGAGGTGGGACAGACGTTAGAGATGGCAGCGCAACTCCTAGATCATAATGATATGCCTCTTGTTGGAAGGAATATTGTGCTCTATCTTGATGGCCCAGGATCTAGCTCGTTTGGTCCTGTGGTGATTGTTACAAATGCTACAGGCTATGTGAGATGGAGTGTTACAATAAATGACGAAGGACTCTGGACTTTTGTTGCATCCTTTAGTGGATTAGGAGTGTATCTCCCTGTAAGTGCTGATGCAGAAATTAATGTCAGATATGGAACTGTGATTGATTTCTCTCTAGTTACGTCTGGGGATATTATAGCAGGACATACCAGTACAGCATTCTCAATTCTCCTAACAGATACGGGTGGAACCCCTCTGGAGGGATTTACTGTCCACTACGAGGTTCATCATGAAACCCTTGGTCTTGTTGTCCAAGGCAACCTAATTCAGACGGATACAGATCCAATCATTCTGAACCTAACATTCGAGCGAATGGGAAACTACACCATGGTCGTCTCATTCAGTGGGACAAGTCATTACCATCCATCAAATGCCGGACTTCAACTCACAGTGCTTGGTACCACAGAAGCAGTGTCAAATATTCCTGAAGGAGTCGATAGGGCATCTGAGGAGGGAATTCATATCATTGTTCTGAACGAAGTCTCTTCACCCATTCTTTTGTCTGAGCTCGATATCATTATCACCCTGCACGGACCTGACGGTCTTGAGAACATAGCAAATCGGCTACTGTGGAATGAATCCGACGTCACACTCTACACACAGGGACTTGCAATTGGTTCCTTTGTTCTGAATATCACGATTCTACCAGCAAATATGCGCCTAGGGAGCATATCACTCTTCAATATTGATATAACAAGTCTTACACGTCTGACGATCAATGAAGAAGACCTCCCAGGTCTGATATCTGAGCAGCACTCCTTGGAATTTCTTTTGTTAGACTCACTCAGTGAAGCAATAGATAATACAGAAGTCTGGGTGAGTCTATATGACCCCTTGGGGCGAGAGATCTATGGACATCCGCTAACTACTCGAACGCTACTTCATTCTTCTCTTGACGGAACCGAGGTCTTTTGGACACCAAATCTTGTTGGCATTTATAGAGTTGTCCTTCTCTTCGAGGGGGATGACTTCTTGAATGCTACATCAATCGAGCTCATTGTTCATGTACTGCATGTGAGTTCGATATCAGCTGATGGACCTTCTCAATCTGAGTACGGAGAGATTGTGCCACTCTCTATAACTTTAGAGGGCGCCCTCGGAGGCATATCTGGGGCTACGGTAACAGTCAGAGTATTGACAGAGGGAGTCATCGTGCAAGAGATATCCCTTATAACTGGAAGTCGAGGGATTGTTAGTACCAATATTGTGGGCCTCCTTGCAGGGATACATATCATTAATGTCACCTTTGCAGGCTCCGCTACTCAGGCTTACTGCTCAGGCAGTTTTACGCTAGAAATCACTCCTGTTGCTGTTGTCACCATAGCAGCCGTAGGCACACTCTATGTAGGTCAGAACTGCAGTGTCGATCTTTCGGTGAGCGTTCTTGGTCCCACACCAGATTGGAATGGCTCGCTTACAGCCATACTCTACAGTCCTACTGGTTCTCGACTTGCTACCTGGAATTTTGACATAGATCCATATTCGATCCTTCGTCTTGATTTCCAAACGCTCAATGAGGGTACACATACCTTGAATGTCACCATTACTGGTTTGCCTGTCGCTGTCGAACGAACATATCCGATGGCTATCGTGATTGAAAGGGAGTCTCTCTCGCTTCAACTCGATGCAAGCACGACCCCTATGTTTGGAGCACTAGGGATACTTGCCATAGTAGGATTTGTAATGAGAAGGAAGATGAGGAACTTCATGGGATTGATGCCCGGAGAATGGAACGAATAGAGTCAAGATCTGATCTGACTGAGTAGCCCTGATATGTCGTCATCCCAGGTACCATCGGACCTTAGAAGCCTGGAATAGAGATTGTGGGTGTAACCCGCATATGCATCAGCACGTTTGATTGTTATATTTAGATCACTTTCCTTCGCTTGCTTGGGTATCTCTGTCAGAATATCGTACACCTTATCCTCTGGTACTCGTGTCATGATATAGGATGTTTTTCCACCGTCAGCCAGTCTAACTGCCGCACTTGGTGTATATTTCAAAAATGACCTCGATAGTGACTGAACATGAAGTTCTATGCCCTTAACTATCAGACACAACGAAACCAAATTCGGCAGACGATAGAAGTACTGTAGATTAATTATCCCCCTACTTCTCAGGGATTCTATCTGGTCTTTTAGGTTCTCAACTTTTCCAGGTAGATGGAGATCATACCGACCAAGCTCCAATCCACTAAGATACATCCCAACGGTAAGTAAATCGAGGATCTTTGCTTCATCTGAAGTGATTGAAAATGTTGAAGTATCGGATTTAGAATTGAATTCATTTTCCAATTGTCTGATGGTTCTTTTTCCTTCTATCGATTTACTAAGCAGAGAGATACGTAGATTCCAATGGTGTGCCTTTTTATTATATAATTCCAAATTTAGAGTGCTCGCTGACCAATCGATTGGTGATAGAGTAGGTCTTGCTCTCATCGCCCTCTCAATAGCTGAATGTGGCATTACCATAACTTGAATATGCGGGGCTTTTGCGTAAGGATTTCCCAACCTCGCAGACCAAGAGAGGTGTTGGTGTGGCCATCTGTGTGCGGATCCTACATAGACTAAATCCCGCAATCCGATTGTTTGATTATGTACATGTCCTCTGACTCCTAATGAGCGCAAGATTGATGAAAATCGATCCACCCATCCTTTTTTCGAAGTGCGTGCCTGTTTCTTCGTTATGGGAATACCGGTTACAATTTCGCCTCTCGAAAACAAGCCATGAGCAAGATCATTGACCCTACCTTGTGGATCTGGAAACATCTCTTGAAGTTTGAACCAGATTGTGTTCCATACATCCTTTTCGGCGTCTTCAGTTATTGGCTCTATTCCTGATGCTAATTGCCCTTTCTCTGCCAAGTTAATTAGACGCACATATTGCGGTGGTTCAATGTTCTCGAGAAGGCATTGAATATGTCCAAACATTAAGAATCGGAGAAACGGAGTAGATTGCAATCGAAAATTAAAATCAAGAGGGTCCTCATCTGGAATCTTAGCTTTCATCAACCACGAAAGAAACGCCATTAGTTGGTTTCTAATATCCTCTGGAAACGAGAAAGGAACGAATTGTTCAACCGTTTCTCTCATTGTTTTTCCAATTTTCAAATCTGGAATTATGACATCATTGGCAATGATATTCAATTCTGACCATTTTGGAGGCTTTGTGTCTAGTAGCTCATTGACAATCGTGCGGTCTTTCTGTGCTTTTTCTTCAAACATCTTCTTGTAGAATATAAGATCAGTTTCACGAAACAGGACTTCAACCTCATATCTGTTAACCAAATACACCGCCAATAGGCCATATGTTGAAAGACTGATGATAGTTAGAAG
>JAEOUM010000039.1 GCA_016839275.1 Candidatus Thorarchaeota archaeon | reverse complement strand
GACTACCTACTCTTTCAATCTCCCTTGGTGCAGGCATAGGATGATTCTTCCTCTACTATACTTCTTTTCCTTTAAATTCTGTCTCATTCTACAAATTATCGAGGTATGAAGTGTGAAGCTGATGTACCGTAAGACCGATAAGTTCCGGATTGAGTAGTAATGTGAGATGAGAGAGGCTGTACTCTATTCCAACTTAAAATCAGGAATTCGCTGCGACCTATGTGCCAGACGTTGTGTTCTTCATGAAGGAGAAACAGGTTTTTGTCGTGTAAGGACAGAAAAGGGTGGAAAGCTCTACACCAAAGTGTATGGTCTGATTGATGGTATGGCAGCTGATCCAATAGAAAAGAAGCCTCTCTTTCATTTTGCTCCGGGAAGTCATGCATTCTCGATCAGTACTTCCTCATGTAATTTTCGTTGTCAGTTTTGTCTGAATTATCTTTCAGCACATCGGGAGCATCCAGTCGGTGAGCAAATGACGCCATCATCCATCGTCGAATTAGCAGAGAGATACAAATGCGGAGGAATCACATATACCTACACTGAACCTACAGTATTCATGGAATTTGCTCACGATACTGCGGAGATTGCTCATTCAAAAGGGATGTACAATACTTTCGTCACTAATGGTTACATGACTCATGAGGCAATTGATTATATTGCTCCTTTTGCCGACGCAGCCTCAGTGAACTTCAAGGGTAGTGGAAACAAGGAATTCTACAACAATCTGATGTCAGTTCCCAAGGTGGAGCCGATCTTGTCCGGTATGCAACACATGAATGACAAGGGGATCTTGATTGAAATTACTAATCTCATCATTCCGCAAGTTGGCGATTATCCGGAAGACACCAAGATATTAGCGGAATGGATCGTTGAGAATCTTGGTCCTCGTACACCCTTTCATGTAACCGCGTTCTCACCTACTTACAAGTTAACCCACATACCTCGAACACCGGTCCAGATGCTTGAGAAACATCTCGGCATTGCTAAAGAAGCTGGTTTGGAGTTTGTCTACTCTGGGAATATCCCCGGGCATGACTATGAGAACACTTACTGCCCTGAGTGCGGATTTAAAGCAGTTGAACGACACTCAGTTTACCTAAAAAGTAACAATCTAAATGAAGAAGGTCGTTGTCCCAAATGAAATGCTGATTTGAATATGTCGGGAGTACACTGGATGGTACGAGGTAAGGGTCGGATGGGTTTCTTCTGAGGTCTTGAAATGCAGGTTGCTGAAGTCACATGGAAGCAAAAGGGCGATATTCAATTCGATGCAGGTCTGACTGTATGGCGAGGTGAAGACCAAGAATCCGCATTTTTACCCCTTCCTCCAAAGAAACAACTCTCTTGGACACTTCATGGACCAAAGAGATGCATTGGTAGTATTACAACATCCGGTAAACTAGAACGGTGTCCTGAGAACTCGATCATTCTTGGAACAGGTCAAAAGTGTGGTCCTTGTCAAGCTGGTGATATAGCTGATCCTTGCATCAGATGTGATGGTCGAAATTGTGGTGCGCTTGAAGCTCGCAAACTGCAATGTGATGCGACAACATATGTTATCTATGCTGTTATCTTCAATGATGGAACTCTGAAGGTAGGCGTTTCATCAAAAGGTAGAGCACTCACTCGCTGGGTAGAACAAGGTGCTGATTATGCAGGCGTATTGCGTGAGATTGAAGGTGGTCGCACAGCTCGTAGAATTGAGGATAGAATAGGTAGGCTGCAGGGAGTCACAAAGCAGGTTCGTTCAGAGCGGAAGACTCGAGCTCTACTCGACAAGCTTGACGTGTCAGAGGCTCGTTCGCTATTAGCAAGCTTTATGGAACGTGCAAGTCATCTTGAACTCAATTCTAATGTTCAACTTCATGATATGTCCCCCCATTACACCTTGAAGGACTTGGAATCTCAACCAACAGCATGGAGGAAACGTTCCGAGCCAATAGATGGCAAGGTAATTGTTGGCGAAATCGTCGGTATGAAGGGATCACTTATGGTGACAAGGATTGACAATTCACATTTAGTCGTGGATCTCAAACAAATCATTGGATATACCATCGATTTGGACTCAGATATTACCTTGGTAACACAAACAGGTCTGTTGGATTTCTTCTGACAATCTATTTTAGGCGTGAAGGCTGTCGGTAGACCAATGTCTGATAATGCAGAGGAAAAGGCAGAGGTCAGGTACCTCTCTCTAGTACGAAAAGAGGGAGGTGAGCCAATTATAGGCATCCCTTATCGTGAGATGTCGGTAGATCCTGACCTAGTTGCGAGCTTTGTCCTAGCAGTCATTATTTTCGAGAATAGACAGTTAAAGACATTCACAAAGGAAGGATACGTCGTAGTAATTGAGGAAGGTGAATATGTCGTTGGACTGCTGATTATAGATAGAGTTGAAGATGATGAGCCATATCGAAATGCATTGAAGACAATCTTAGAACGATTTGAGCAAGTATATGAAAATCAACTTCTCAGCTGGAAAGGTGATATCAGACCGTTTCGGGAGTTTGCGCTTGACATTTTGGAAGTTTACCCATATCGCACTTTCAGTCTTGAGATGATTCCTCGTATTGTATCAAAATCGGAAGCCACACCTGACCATCAGGCTAGTATTCCTTGGAGTGTTGGTGAAACGGATAAGAAAGTACAAACGATAATTGGCTACATAAACGGGAAACGGACAATTGAGGAGATAATGAATCAATCAGAGCTTGAAGACTCAGAGGTCATTGCTATCTTATCAATGCTTGATAAGTACAAATGGATTACATTGACTCGAAGGTTGGAAGACTCTTCTGTGCTGGTTAAAATCATAGAACCTCCCAAATTCCTAGTTGGAGTCTATGGCGAGCAACTCACAAGTATTGTCGAGCAGTGTGATGGTACCAAGAGTTTGGCAGAGGTATGTGAAGTATTGCCCTATAACATGGAAGCTGTCAAGCTTGTTGCAAAGAACCTGATTGATGCTGGTGTATTGGGATTCATTGATGCACCATCTCAAGAAGATGATGAACCGGAGGCTGAGCAATAATGGGGCTTGATTTTTCGAAGGTCAGATACATCTCTCTGATCCGCATGGAGGGAGGTGAATCAGTCCTCAACATACCATATGCAGAACTCACAGTTGATCCTGACCTCATTGCTGGTTTTGTCACGGCGGTTATTATCTTTGCAAAAACCCCGATTCGAACAATACGAAAGGCAGCCTATGACATCTTGATTGAAGTTGGTGAAACTGTTCTTGTGCTGCTTGTCGTTGATCCGGTTCCTGACGAAGCCCCATATCGTGAGAAGCTTAGGCAAATCCTGAATGAGGTCGAATCACAGCATGGTGAGAAGCTCCGACATTTTGAAGGAGACGTACGGCGATTTAGAGAATTTGCATTAACCGTAATAAGGGAATTTCCATTCCAATCTGCTGACCTCAATATGGTACCAATTAAGACAGGAAACGGTGTTCGAATACCCTTCCGAGTTGGCGCAGTAGACCGAGAGCTTGAGCAAGTTGAATCCTTCATCAATGGTAAGCGAACTGTTGCGGAAATAATGGATTTGATGGGTCTATCGGATGAAGAAGTTCTTGCTCTTGTTTCTGTTTTAGCACGATATCGCTGGATAGATTTCAAGCGAAGGTTATCTGAGAATGATGTTTTAGCAAGATCTGCTTGTCCAGAAATCATTCTCACCCGTTTGAGAGCACAATATGGTAAGGCTCTTGACGATCTGATAAGCAAATTTGATGGTAAGAAACGCATTGTGGATATTATGAATGTCTTAATGAATGTCCTACCATATGATAAGGATGCCATTTGGTTTTTGATCAACAAACTGGTTGAAGTCGGATGTTTAACTGCAGTTCATAACAACTAGAGTACTCTATCATTTCCAGGAATGCCAATTACATCGCTACGACATTGTTTACAATGCACGAATTGTTCAACATTCTCTGATG
>JAEOUM010000002.1 GCA_016839275.1 Candidatus Thorarchaeota archaeon | reverse complement strand
TGGATGACATGTGGGCTGTACGTGTTGTACGCGGAAAGAAGATAATAGCTGAGAAACCAATTCCTGGTTTAGAATTGGACAATATCGTAGGTGTTGCCTATGGCCATATCCGTGTAGAAGGTCTGAGTAGACATGCTGTGGCAACAATGGCGGGTAGACTAATGCAATATGCACGGACTTACCAACAGGCCGGTGTATGTCCAAATTACGAGCTAACTGACCTAACCTATGAGGACGGCACTACAGTCGGCGACCAAGTAGTTGCAGCAGAAGGCGGCGTAACAACTACCTCCGTAGAGGAATCTGTTCTCTCTGCTCTTCCTGATGTCAGAGTAGGAGAGGTTCCACAGATTCCTAGAACAATAGGGGATGCTGCATGGCAAGCTATCACTGAGGTTCACGCCACTCTAATCTGTGAGATTTCTGCTTACGGAAGTTCACTTCCTGCTGGCCATCTAGATATGATGTTTAACAAAGCAGCTGACCAACTAGTTCATTTCTGGGTCACATCCAACCCTGATGACTCCTCCGCAGTACTGAGGAAATTCGGAGCTCTAATTCAGAGTTGCTCAAAGGAGAGTCAATTACCAAAAACTGGCACTGGAACTGCTACAATAGAAACTGGGACATGCGAGATTCTTCGAGTCTGTAGAGAACTTGACCCGGATGTGAAAAGAATACCATCTGGATATCCTTGTGCATTTCATGAGATGCTGGCTAAAAAGATCAGTGAAGTTTCAGGTGTGAAGGTATCTGTAAATACATCATCAACAGGCTGTATAGTGAGCATGTCACTTGAGTAAACACTCCTTTCAGAACCCATACTATCATTCTCTCTTGCCACCCAATAATCTTAAATCGCTTGAACCGACTCATCTACAATTAGACGAGACAACGTGGTAAGTCTCGAGCAGGAGCTTATGAACTTGAGCTACTTAACTTGGCGTGAATACACGCGTTCAGGTCCTGTGTGTCTAGGCGCACTCCTTGTGATTGCTGGAGCAATTCTGGCATTACTGCCTGGTTATAATCCAGCATATGATTTCATACCTGGTTACACAGTACTAATTGGCGCTGTTGTTGCAATTGTTGGACTGTTATTCATAATTATGGGCTTTGTCTTTACAAAGAAGAAGCGCGATTCTGTCACTGGTCGAATCGATACTAGGAAACTGAGTGACACTCCACCACCTCCACCACCGCCAGACTAATCCTACACGGATTTGCATTTTCTGCTGAGCTCTTGGGTCATAGTGACCCGGGGCTCTTCTTCTCTTTCTTTTTTACCACTAAAACACCAAAATGGTGAAATCGCTCCATCGCGCAAATCCTAATATGTGACCAAGCTAGTTTTTGCCTAGAACTGACCACTGGATGGTGTACAGTCTAGATGAAGATAATCCTTGAATATCGAAATAGTCAATTCCACGAGATTTCAGGGCAACCGACTACTGCCATTAACTTGACCGTGGATGATTCACAGAAGAAACTGATCCTTGTGATACCAACAGGTGCAAGTATGATTGAGCGGAGAGCAGCTGAACGCAACGCTCGTGGTATTGAGAAGGTGGGATTTCAGACTGCGAAACATGGACGCGTGGGTCGTGGCTATGAACTCGTAGTCGAAGGTCATGGTGGTGGACTTCCAGATCGGTTGAGACACTCACCACGTGAAGTTTACTAGTTTACATTATCATGTACCGGTTGAATGACCTTGCTAGGCTCCGAAAAGAGGATAAGGATGGAGCCAGTAATGTCCCCAATTCGTGTAGGAGAGTAAGTGACGATGTCGGATGAGAGAGCCAAAAGATGGGTTGAAGAATCACAGAAGGATACTGAGCGCCAGTCTGCAGGGAAAATGCACCTACAAGCTGCTGCGCAAGCAGAGCGTGCAGGCGATATAGCCGCTATGGAACGTGAATATGCTGCTGCAGCACAAGCATTCACGCAATCAGCGGATGAATACAGAGCATCTAAGAGTTATAAAAAAGCAGCCCTAAATATGTGTGATGCTGGAGATGTTTTCTCTGAGATGGCTGATGCAAGCAAAGCAATCGCAGCATATCAACGAGGAGCTGATGACCTTCTTGCAGCATCAGCTGAGCATCTAATGTGGGGGGATGATGCAGAAACCGGCAAGGGTACAGCACTTGCTGTCACAGCATGTATGATTTACGTCATGATCGGCAAGGAAGCAGACGCTTTCTATAAAGCCCGAGGTTTTGTTGCAGAGAACTCATCGAAAATCAGACTTCCTGCAGTAGTAAGATTGAGCCAAATCCCTCAAATGCTTGAGAATTCGATTCAGGCAGTGAATCTCGATTCATTTGCTGAAGCTGAGAATGCTGCAGTCACAGAACTCAAATCTGCACTGGCAAGTTCATCCAGCCCCGAGTTCTCCAAATATGTGGACAAAGGTCTTGATATGGTCCGTGAGATACTTCGAGGTAAACTGAAGGTTCCCAAAATCTCTTCTCAATTAACAATTCCCATTGACCTTACATTCACAGAAGACTTCTCCGTTCAACTTAATATAAGAAACTCTGGAGAAGGTGCTGCCTCTAATTTGAAAATCGAATGGCATCTTGACGATGGTCTTCAGTTTGTATCTGGTGAAAGAACGAAGACTATTCCACGTCTTCCAGCTGGCGAGAATCTCAACATTGCTGTTATTCTAAGAGGTGCAGAGGCTCTCGGGGGTATTCGTGATTATTCCGTGGTCGTTCGCGGTTCCTACGAGGATAGACTAAAGACAATATATAGTCTTCAAGCTGGACCTGTCGTCATAACATTAAAGGATTTCAAAGAGAGTGAAAAACTACTCCAAGATTCCGATGTGACTAGTGGCCGAGTTGGTTTTCTCCGTGCTTCGATTGAGGAATCAGAATTTGAAGTAGAACCCCTTCTTCGCATTGTAGATGGCTTAACAGCTTCATTAAAAGAAAGCCGTGCTGAAGTGGAGAAAGGGGAGCTTCATGCTGCCAAAGCTAGAATTCGAATTATTAATGATATCGTTGATCAGATTGATGCACTCATCGGTGATGAAGCTCTAGTTGAGCGAGTTGTTAAGGCAAAGCTTACGGAGAAAAAGGCATTTACTATGAGCAAGCTAGTTCCTGCTTTTGAACAAGCAATAGCCTACGCATCGAATCAGGAGAAGAAACTAGAATCAGAAATACCACTTGCATTGACAGAGTGGGATTCTTTAGCAGAAAAGAAAAGGCGAATTCTTGGCGCTGCAGGGAAGATAAAGTCCATTGCTAATGATTTGAAGGGTAAACTTGCAGCTCCTGAGCACCAGCTTCTCCAGAACAACATCTCTGACTTACAGATGGAGGCTGAGAAGATACTAATTGACTCACTACTTGTAGTGGGCGACCGTCCAGCATCTCCTGAGAAAGTTGAGATGGCACTTGTCGTTGCTCGATCAATTCGAAATGAGATCACACAGCTTATGGAGAAGAAGAAAAGCGAACTTGAGTAATTATTGTAATGACAGAATTCCTCGAACTCTTCTAGGATTGAAGAATTTCTACATGGTGGTACTGAGTAGTTTCTAGTAGTGGAGTTCTAGGTAGTATTCATACTGGACGCGATGTTCTCTAAATTCTGTATAAGAAATCTAGAACAGTATTCAAAACAAAGCAACCTTGAAATTCTTGAATACAATTGAATCAATATGAGCTACCTCTGGAAGAAAACCGAGAAATGGAATCAATGGTGTGATAGTAAAAACTGCCCGGTTTGTAGAAATCTACCGCAACCGGATGATTATGTCACCATTGCAGAAACTGATGCATCGTGGATTGAAGCACATCCGAATGTACCCTTTAAAGGAACTTGTTATGTCATGTCAAAAAAGCATGCTATCGAACTCTACGACCTCTCAGATGACGAAGCCTTTTCTTTTCTCAAAGATGTCATGATTACTGCTCGAGCATTGAAGGAAGTCACTGGGGCAACTAAAATTAATTATGAAATTCACGGAAATACAGTTCCTCATCTTCATTTGCATCTCTTTCCAAGATATCTTGTTGGTGACCGTTTCAGTGATAGTGTAATAGATCCTCGAAATGTCGAACCTCCAGTATACTCTGGAAATGAGTTTCATGAATTTACAAAAACTATGAGAGAGAGAATCTCTAGTGCTTTGAAATGATATGATTTAATGTCTGGCCATGAACCCTTCAAGTCGATTCATGGCTTCATCTATCATTTCTGCTGGAGGTAGGAACACGCTTCGGAAATGTCCTGCTCCATGCTCTGCTCCAAAGCCAGAGCCGGGAACGAATACAACGCCTGTTTCCCTGAGGACATCCTTAACGAACTCAACATCGTTGAGCCATCTCCCTTGAAGATTGATTTTTGGCATGATATAGAATGCTGCCTCGGGAAGTCTTGTGGAGATTGAATCAATATCATTGAGACGCTTGTGGATAAGGTCTCTTCGAGCTCGCATCTTACTCATAGTTTCCTTAAGATGACTTCCATCACTTCGCAAAGCAGCAATCGAGGCAATTTGAGCAGTGGAATTGAGACAAATTCTGATTCGTGCCTGACGAATCATTGCATCGTATAGTGGGTCTAGTTCCCTATTACTATCACAAAAGTATGCATATCCTACTCGCCAGCCTGGTGCAAGGTATACTTTACTGACACCATTAAAACCAATGACAGGCACATCTCCAGCAATGCGGACCATAGGTGTTTGCTGCTCATCATACGTAAGCTGATCGTAGATCTCGTCTGAGATGATTGGTAGACCGTGCTCTCCTGCGATATCAACAATCTCTTTCAAGGTTTTCTCGTTCCATACCGAACCGGTAGGATTGTTTGGGTTGATTACTAGGATGCCAACGGTCTTGTCTGAAATCTTATTCCTGAGATCTTCAGTGTCAGGATTCCAATCATCTTCCTCTATAGTTCTGTAGGCTACAGGATTTCCACCAAAGAACTTCACATAGGAAATATACGGTGGATAACTCGGACCAGGAACGAGGAGTTCTGCACCATCGCTGATTAAGGCTCCTGATAAGAATTGAATGGCCTCAGAAACACCAGCCGCGACAATCATTCTATTGGGGTCAATATCAATACCATTTACTCTCTTCTCTTTCTCTGCAGCAGCTCGCCTTAATTCTGGCTCTCCCTCAGATGGAGAATAGCCATTCCATCCCTCCTGTGCAGCCTTGCAGAGGGCATCCACCATAAACTGAGGAGTTTTCCAGTCATATGCAATAGGGTCTCCAATATTCAGATAGAGCGGCTTTTCACCAGTCTGTTTCTCATATTGCTTTGCGATAACAACGATATCGCGAATGGCATATTGAAGATTAGCTGCGCGTGGAGTGATATTGAGTTTCATCTTTACCCCTGCGCGGTGTGCCTATCATCCTGCGTATATTGTTTACTGTCAAACCAAATGTTACAAAAAACCGAGAATGAGAGATTCAAAGTAATGTGATTATTAGTCCCCAATCACCTACTCCTAGTTGAAGCTCATCTCTGTAATCCTTAACGTAGCCATTCTCTATTCGTATACTCGAACCTTCCTCGACTTGTCGAATCTGATCATTCCAGAGTACAAGCTTGATTGAATCTGTATCATCAGTTAGTTTAGCATTTACTACCTTCAATTCTTCTCCTGTTTTTCTTGAGAGAACAGTTCGTGGACCCATCATACTCTCTACTTGCCCTTCAACCACAACACGACTGTGACCTTTGTGAAGTTTACCAATTTTTACCATTGCTCTCGGGAGCTCAGCTGAGATTCTCTTTTCGTAGTAATTTCCAGTCCAGGTAGGATAATCATGAGTCTTTCCAATAAGAACAAATCCAATTTTCTGATAGAATGGATTCGTTCTTGTGTTCCATTCTGGAGTTCCCAGTGCCCACAGTTCAGCTGAAGGGTGCTTTTCCCACACCCACTCAAAGACCTTTGTTCCGATACCTTGCGTCATAAAGTCTGGATCTATCCAGATTCTCTCGCATACGTGGTATCCTATGCCTCTGTCTCCAGCTATGAACCCTCCCACGATTTGTTCTCCAACGAGGATCTTATAGTATTCTAGGTATTTATTACTGATTCTGCTCTCATTCCATGTTATAGAATCATATCCCGGAGGTCCACCGGGACCAGGAGCTCCGATTTCGATATCAGAATCAAATGCTCTCTTACAGGTTTCTGTCAGCCTTTCAGCATCTTGACTTTCTGCTCTTAAAATGTATATTCGATCCATCATCTCCACAGAGACCACCGCTTTGGGGAAACAGAGATTCTAATATCAAACATTCTCTCATTTTTTTCGAGATGCAATATTTAACGAAGGGAGAAGGAACCAAAAGTGCTCTCTGCATCATTCGATTTTGAAGTAGTCAATTGAAAGTCTAAATCTAGCAAGCAATCTGCTCATTCTACCAATGTA
>JAEOUM010000038.1 GCA_016839275.1 Candidatus Thorarchaeota archaeon | reverse complement strand
TTAGAGTCATCATATGTTCTGCAAGTTCATCTTCACGGTTGTATGATTTTGCAACATGTTTTCCGACAAGATTTTCTGCTATTTGAACATAAACCTCTCCTGAGGCTCTCTGTGTTTCGAGCATGATTCTCTGTCCAACTGTGCCAAAGAGTCCTGCGATGAATATGATTCCAGGCACTACAACAAGAGATGTCAATGCGAGGAAAGGTGACAGTAACCAGAGAAGAATAAAGGATGCGCCAAGTGTCAGAGCCTGACTTGCAAAGTTAATCAAGACATGAATCCCTGTGCTTAGATTTGTTGCATCACTTGTGACTCTAGATGTGACATTCCCAGCCTGCTCAGCCTTGTGGTAGGAAAGGTCAGCGGCAATAAGGTGTTTGTAGACATCCTCTTGAACGCTCTGAACAAGCCCAGCTTGAGCAATCGACATAATCCATGTATTCACACCACCCATCACCCAGGATACAACAGAGAGAAAAAGAAAGAGAGTGATTAAAGAAACCAAGATGTTGAGAGACCCTACTAGATTTACTGAGTCAATACCATCTCTCATGACAAGGGGTATAATCACACTAATAGCAGTTGATGCGAGAGAGAGTATTGCACCTACTAGTGCAATACGTTTGAAACCACCTAGATAATGTACCATTCTGCCTAGAAGAACTCTAATTGGACGACTCCGCTTCTCTTTCTTTCCCATAAGACCTCGAGGGCCTCCACGCGGTCCCATTGGTCCATGCATACCCATTAGGCACCACCCCTCTTAGAGATAGTTGCAAGTAATTCTTGAGCGCCAGGCAGTCTCTCAAAAACACGTCGGTAATGCTCTGATTCTCGGAGTAAGTTTTCGTGTGTACCTGAAGCCACTAATTGACCTTTATCAAGAATAATAACCATATCTGACTCCATGAGGGTGCGTAATCTTTGGGTGACAGTGATACTCGTTCGATCTCTCATGACCTCATCCAGTGCTTTCCTCATCAGGTATTCAGTCTGAGCATCAACAGCACTCACCGAATCATCCAGAAGAAGAATCTTGGGATTCTGAACCATAGCGCGTGCAATTGCAAGTCTTTGCCTCTGACCTCCGCTAAGTGTCATGCCTCTCTCACCAATCATCGAATCATAGCCTTCAGGCATCTCTACAATAAACTCATCTGCCTGAGCTCTTTTTGCAGCAGAGATGATTTCTTCATCAGATGCACCAGATCGACCAAAAGCAATGTTATCGCGAATTGTCATTCTGAAGAGAAAAATATCCTGCTCAACTAGTCCAACAACATTTCGAACTGATTTTGTTGATACATTGCGAAGATTGACTCCACCAATTCTGATCTCTCCCTGGGTAGGATCATACAAACGAAGTAATAGCTTCAAGACCGTGCTCTTCCCGGCACCGGGTCCGCCTATGAGCGCGACGCGAGACCCGCCTGGTATAGTGACTGAAAGATTGCGTATTGCATAATGTGGATTATCGTTCTCCTCTCGACCATATCTGAAGCTGACATTATCAAAGACAACATCACCGGTCCAATCAACATCAAGAACCTCTTCCTCGGGCTCAGACATCGGATCTTCCCAGTTTAGAAAATCTACAATACGTTGAGCATTTACAAAACCACCTCTCAACATGAGAAGCATCATTGGAAATTGAAAATTAAGTCCCTGAAGCGAAGTGAGGAGCCCAAGTATTGTTATCAATTGACCAACATTCAGAATGTTATTAATCACCGCTAGGCCAGCATAACCGAAGGCAATAGTGGTCATTCCTGCAAGGATCAACGCTGGTAGATAGAACGCTGAGAGCTTTCCCTCCTTTGCTGTTAATGATTCCTGGGTTTTACTGACGTCATGAAATTTCTTAATCTCAAACTCCTCTGCATCAAAAGCCCTCACAACCTCAATGCCTTGGAATACTCCTTGTGTCGTAGAGGTTAGGGCTTCCATGTTTTCAGAGCGCTTTCGTCGCACGGGTTCTATCGAGTTAGCATAACGATATGAGAAAATCAGATAGATTGGAAAACCAACTAACATGATGATAGTAAATCCGTAGACAGGGATTGTGGAGCTTCCAATCTGAATGGTTAGTAAAGTGCTTAATCCTGGAAGCCAGTCCATCTGAATCAAGAGAATGGCAGTTATCGAAAAGGAAGCAAGACCTGTTGCAATATTCCGCATTGCTGGATTAAGTGAGAAACGAACCCATTGGATATCTTGCATGGCAACTGCGAGAAGACGTTTACTATCGAATTCGTCATGAAAAGTCATACTGTTAACTTGTAATGCCTCAAAGAAATCCTGTCGGGCATCACGCTCCCATCGCAGGGTCAGGGTTGCCCAGACCCACCCACCAACAAAGAATAGACCCATGTAGAGGAGACCAAATATGATAATCAGCCAGACATACATAATAAATTGAGCAGTCATAGCGCTGGTATTTTGGATCTCTGTTACAGCAAGACCGATGAATACTGATGGAAAAACTGTAAGCAAAGTGGAAACCATAGTAAGTGTGAGACCTACTGTTGCTACAGCCTTGTTTCGGGTCATACCACTGAGCATGTATCTCCAAGGTGTCTTTCTTATTGTTTCACCGCCGTTGTTTCTAGACATTCTATGTGGCTCCAGTTTTTAATTGATTAATGAGAGAGGATATCTTTGTGGCCATCTCCTCCAGATGGCGGAGCAGTTGTTTTTGTTGCTTTTTATCGAGCGAATCTAACATAGATTCAAACGATTCAACCGAGTGTATCATCCCATGAATGTGGAACTTAACACGTTCTTCGGGATCCAAGAGCTTTTCCCAAAGGCGTGGTCCAAGTCGAGTCTTCTCCCCCACCGACACCTTCCTGTGTTTGATTACTAGGACCATCTGCTTCTTGCCTTCCTCAGTAAGGCGATATGTCTTACTTCGGCCTTCAGTTGAAGCAGCTTCGATAATACCATCTTCCTCCAAGGAGGAGAGCATTGGATATATCGTGCCAGGACTTGGGTTCCAATCACCCCCGGATAAATCTCCAAGTCGTTGCATAATTTCGGTTCCAGTCATATCTTGTGAACGGAGTAGACGGGGAATAATATGACGAAGAAGTCCTCTTGGTACTGACTGGGGCATGGAGAGATGTTCGCAACCCTTATCATCAGTCCCGTCGTTCATCAAAATTGACTCCTGAATTATCGTATTCGATATCGCATCCGATTATCGAATGCGATATAAATATTGCTATAGTCACATGGGATTGATGGGCAAATTGACTTAGGGCAAGTTTGATAAGAATCCAATCATCCAGCACTCAGAAAGCTTCTGAGGATAATCTATTGGGTGAGAAGGCGAAGGTCAAAGAAACTGTACGTCTATTTGAAAAGGTCTGGCAGTTACCTTCATTTCGTGGAATCTTGACCGTAATGGCTGCAGAGGTACTAATTGTAGCCATCATCATTACTGGGCTCAAGATGGCTACAGGCACGCCTACTGCACCTCTATTGACTCTGATTATCTATGTAGCAATTCTTGGAATATCCTCTTTCTTCGGTACAGGTATCCTCTATCTAATCGTAACAGATGAGGGCTCTCCGCTCGATGCTCGAAGAACAGCCGGGTCGGTCATGTTTGGCAATCTCATCTGGTTTACCATGGGACTCATAGGAGTTCTAATCGACAGCATAATCTCAGTTCAAATTTATGAGATTAGATTCTGGACCGTTGGAGCAAGTCTAGGATACCTTATGTATGCATTTCTTGTCAATGCACTGAGTGATCATCGACAGGCACGGAATTTTGTAGGAGCCGCTGCACCTCTTATCCTATGGATTATTCTAGAATTGGTGTTAGCTCCTATAGATGGAGCAGTTCCGGTGCTTTCGGGATTCTGGTATGTATCCCTTCCAGTCATCCTCGCTGTTTCAACATTTGTTGTCCACTATATCTATAGGTCCGTGAGTGTTCCTTTCGAGAGAGACCTAGGTATCAATGGTCCTGCATTACTGCGTGCTTTTGGGCATGACTATCTCTCGGGAAATCCAATACCCATTGATAAGTTATTGACAGAGATTTCTACCGCGAAAGATGTTCCTATGGAAGTAATCCTATTCCGTGATTCACTGAACACATCAGAGTTACTTGCCTGTGGAGTCATTCAATATGTGCATCCCGGTCCATTCAGGGATGTCGGAAGTAGTGAATTACCATCAGTGATTATGGAGCATGTCAGGGAGAAATATAATGTTCCAACCTTTGTTATGCATGGAACATGCACTCATCAGCAAAATCTGACTACTAAAGATGATTATCAGAAGGTTCTTGATGAGATTGATAGCCTGATTGAGAATACTCCTGTTCTCGAGGAAATTTCTGGTCCTCATTGGACAGATGGCGAGAAATTCAAAGTATGGACACTCTTTGCAGGAGAAAATGTTCTGGCAATCACAACTAGTGCACCGGATTTTACAGATGATATTGCACTTGAGGTCGGATATAATGCTGCGAAGATGGTGAGACAACGACTTCCTGAGATTAAGGGAGTAGCAATAGTAGACGCACACAATTGTATCAACGATCACGCAATTTCAGTTGTACTCGGAGACCCAGAGGCTTACGAGTACGTTGGAGCTGTATCAGGAGCAGTCTTCTCAAACCTCAATCAACCAAGGTCTATGGTAAAGATGGGAATCTATCAAGTATTTCCCAAAGACATCATCCCTCAGGAGGGTATTGGACCCGGAGGTATCAGTGCGTTATCACTAATATATGAGAATTACACATTCGTTCTGATTTCAGTAGATGGTAACAACATGGAACCTGGTTTTCGAGAGAGAGTAATTAGTACCTTAAAGGCGCAGGGCTATGATGATGCAGAAGTAATCACAACAGACACTCATGTAGTAAACGCAATATCCCTCTCAAGTAAGGGATATCCTCCTGTTGGTAGAAACAAACCTGATGAAACACTTGAACACATTCTTGTAGCCTCACTGAAAGCAAGAGAAAAGACTCAAGAAGTGCAAGTGGGTCTTGGTTTTGGAATAGTTAGGGGAATAAGGACCTTGGGCGAGAGAGGTTTCGATATTCTCACACAGGATATTGCAGAAGCTGCAGGAATTGCGAAGCGTGTAGGTATTCGTTTAGGTATTGGTTCAGTACTTGTAGCTATTTTGTTAGCCTTTCTTCTGTAGTTCTCATGGAAGCGTTATTTCGATACAAGGATATGTGATAAGAGAGATTGTGGAATAATAAGAGGCGATGTCGTTGAACAAGAAGCGTGTCTTCGTAGGAATCACTGGAGCCAGCGGAGCAATATACGGAGTCAGGTTGGTCAGAGCCTTAAAATCGGAAGGGCATGAAATTCATCTCGTAGTAAGTAAATGGGGAGCTGAAACCTTAAAGTATGAACTTGGAATTGATGTCGATTCATTGACTCATGAAGTCGACAGGATCTATAATGAAGAGGATTTGACAGCGGGACCTGCAAGTGGAAGCTATCCTCTTGATGCAGTTGTCATAATCCCTTGTTCAATGAAAACGCTAGCAGGCATTGCGCATGGATATGCTGACAATCTCATTGCTCGTGCAGCTGATTGCGCATTGAAAGAACGTCGAAGACTGATTCTTGTCCCCAGAGAAACTCCTCTGAATCTGGTTCATATCAGAAATATGGAGTCAGTGACAGAAGCAGGAGCTATAGTGATTCCTGCGAGTCCAGCTTTTTGGCACAAGCCTAAAAGCATCGAAGAACTTGTTGATTCGGTTGTTGATAGAGTACTATCACACCTGACGTCGCCAAGAGATACTGCCGCAACATGGACAGGAGAATAAACTCTTCGATTATCCCCAGTGCAATGGAACTCCGCAATGTTCGCAGATTATTGTTTCACCGGGTAGTGCTCGCTTTAGAAGTCCAGCTCCACATTGCGGGCAAGCTATCTTCTTTGGTGCTGTATCTTCAGTCTTTGTTTGAATTCTCAAGAGAACTTCACGTAGATTCTCTCGCATTTCAGCTAACATAAGTTCCAATTTAATTTCGTTATTGCTCGCAACTGTTATTCTGATTACGAGGTTTTCCTTTGATACAGAGCCTACTACGACAAATTCATCGCCTGCAAGAGCCTTTCCGTAGTACCATGCTTCGAGACCAGTTTTGGGATCAGTTCGTTCATCAATAAAGAGAACACTGTGCTGCTCAATGACGTTCTTAACAATTTCCAGCATTTCGACTGAATCAGCGTTTGCCTCCATTTGATATTCGCATGCATGTTTTGTCTGAAGTGTTGAATCCATCAAGAATTGAATGTCCGGGAGTGTCTTTGTTAAGAGATACGCATCTCGTGCAGAAGAAGCATGAGATAGCGGAACAGATACAACGCTTTCACCATGCTGGTCACAAGAAAGTTGTACATCCGCACTTCCCGCTAGTTCTTTAATCTGAACCAGATTGATGGGATTATGACATTTGTGGCATTCATAGAGTTGCATGTAAGTGTGAGAGAGTGTGTCAAGATGTGCAGTCTTAGATAAATATCGAGCACTCCCATGTCCATTACGACATTCAACTTTTAATTCAATAATGTCATCCTTCACTTTTGAATCCCGGATGATAATCAACGCAGAGCATTTAGTACACTTCAGACTCTCTTCGACTGTAGACTCTCGATCGATGTCAGGCTCTCTGATTTCAAGATGTTTATAGATATCAGGTTTAATCCCTTTACGCATTACACCATGTAATGGGCAAACTAGCTCAAGTTCAACGTTTGTGCCATCCACTTTCTTTCCAACAATTTCAGTAAGAAGGTTACAATCATTGCACTTCATGATTCCACCCACAAGTGCTTCAATTGCCTCTTCATCAAGATCGGTAGGTTGACTCATCTCGATGGAGTGACCGTTTGGACAGGTACATTTCAGTTTGTACTTGTCTTTATCCAAGTCGATGCTTCGGATTGATAATTCGTTATCACACTGAGTACAGTTAAGCATCGATCGCACAATAGTACCTTCAGATAATGCCTCAGCAATCTTCTCAATCATCCATGCGTGCTTTGCTGGCATCTCTTTCTTCATTTTGCCATGGGCAGGACAGGACAGTTCTAATCGAGCCTTGTCTCCCTTGGTTGTAACATCAAGAACTTGGCATGGCAAACCACATTGTTCACAGTGAATGAGTCGTTTGAAGACGGTCTTGAGGATAGATGGATCAGCTTCTGTACGCGCATACCGAATTTCCTTATGCCCACTCGGACAACGATATTTGAACTCCATAATCCCCTTCTTCTCATCAACCGCTTGAGTTGAGAAGACTTGTCCGCAACGAGGACATGTAAGTGAATCGAGAATTGATTTTGCGCTATTTACAGTCCCTTGAATTCCTGTTACTGCGCTGTGATAGAATGATGGATTCTTTTTCTTCAGAGGGCCATGAATGGGGCATAGAAATAGGTACTCAACCTCATGTCTCCCCAAATCGGTGTTCACTAGAGACATCGTAGAACCACATTCGATGCAAGTGAACAAACCCTTGTAAATTTCAGGAGCCATGCTATCTGCTTGATGTCGTCCAATGTCCCTCTTGCCCTTATGACCATTAAGACATTGACAATAGAGCCGCACTGTGCCGCCCCTCATCTCGCTTCCGAGAATATAGAAAGGTTCCTTACATTTCTTGCAGACGAACACATCCATCAACTACCTTGTCTCAGTAAGCATTCAAGCACCTAGATTCCTCGAGCTTCCTAATATGTACTCCGCATACGAAGTAATTCATTGAAGGTATAGTGCAATAGTAAGTGAATGAGTGCAGTACTTACAACGAATCGGTAGACGTTTTCCTAATTCTCCAACTTGGTCTGTTTCAAGTGGTGCTCCACATCGAAGACAAACCCAGGAATCCATTGTGTCTGCGAGCTCATCGATAGTTGTAGGAAGCATAGCTACATCCTCACCAAGAGCTTCCACTTTTATGACTGAGTGACGCCCGTTTTCTGGACCAGATATCATGAGCACGACAGCAACTTTCCTCTTTGTATACTTGCCTTCAGCATAACCTCGAATAGTCCCGATAAACTCACCTGCAATCACATGCTCATCTGTATCCACAACATGGAAGTTCTTAGTGGGCAATATCTTCTCAGCTTTGGTGAATAAGACCTTGGCATTCCAATCAAGAGTCTGCTCTTGTTGAGTCTTTTCAAGACTGGAAAGAACAAGATTGAACTCTGCAGATGTCTTTTTAGATGGCGTTAGCAAATCACAAACTGAACGAATCAAATATGGCTCTACACTCATTGTGTGTAGCTGGTCGAGAAAATCAATATATGAGACGGTGGCAACGACTTTTCCCTGTACGCAATCCTTTGTCGGATAGAAGGTGAACTGAGGACTTCTGAATCCGCCTACTTCAATTCTTGATATTGTTTTCACACTCTCTCCAGCTAGCTCCATGCAATCAGCTGGGTATGCAACAATACTTACTGTCACATTTGTGATAACATAGCCACTATTATTGACCACCTTGACCTTGTAATCGAATTTGCCACCGACAATCTCACATCCACGCATTACCTTGACTCCACCATCCGGAGAATCAATCGATTCGCCTTCTACTTCTAGAACTTCAGATGGTTCAGGCTCACTCGCTTCAACTGGAGGTTTAGCCTTATCAGCCAGTATTTCCGCATATGCACTCTGCATTGCTTTAGCATGGTCTGGGGGAATATCGAATACATACTTGCCATGAATTGGACACAATTGAACGACTCTATCCTCACGACCGCCATGTTCAACATAGACTAAATCGAGCGGCTCATAACACTCAGGACACTGGAAGAAACGCTTGTAGAGATCAACAAGAGTTTCTGTTTCTAATTCGGGTTTGAATAATCTCTTACTTCTATGACCATTTCTACACTCTACATCAAACTCCACGAGCCCTCGACGTTCCTCAACATCTCTGAGTGTGAGAGGCATACTACATTTCTCACAACTCAGGCTTCTCACAATAGATGGTAGGCGGTCTATTGTGTGTTCATGATCAGAGATAATATTGAAGATAGGGGGCGTCGTTTCTCGTTGCATCACGCCATGAATTGGACAAACGATCTGAAATGACACCTTCTTTGCACTTTTCCTCTTGCTTAGAATATGTGTCAAATGTCCACACTCATCACATGTGAGTAAGGCTGCTGTTATCCGGATGGCGACAGATTCATTCCAAGTAAGTGGCAACACCCTATCCGTTGTAATCTTATTACCAGGACAAACACACTTCAACTTGTATCCAGATTTATCATCCTCAATACTTCGAATTGCTAAAGGCTGTCTACACTGATGAGCAGTGAGAGTTGCACGAAGTACGGCATCCTCCGGAATTTCTGAAATTGCTTCTTTAAGGGTATCTAAAAATGCGGCAGGAATGTCCTTCTTTGTAACACCATGAACTGGACACGCGGCATATATTCGGGCGGAGCTTCCCCGCTGTTCTACATTAGCTATATGCCCAGGAAGCCCACATTTATCACAATGGATTACTCGCTGGAGGATCTTTTTGAGAAGAACAAGCTCTATGTCGACAGGGAGATATATGCAAGCCTTATGTCCATTTGCACATCTTGCATCAATCTCAATTATCCCTTTACGCTGTTCTATCTCACTCACTGCATATACCAGACCACACTGTGGGCACCTGAAAGAATCGATGATGGCTCTTGGACTATCAACTTCTGCGGCGGCTAGTTGGATAGTTGAAAGAAACTCTCGAGGAAATTCACGTTTCTCAATACCGTGACGTGGACAAAGAAAGATGCCCTCGGTCTTTGAACCTTGTATAAGAGTGTCAAAAAGTGTCATGTCCGAGCCACATTCTATGCAAACGAACATCTTCTTGAAAATCTCAGAACCGACGTCCTTTATCTGATGTTCAGCTAGACGCCTCGCGCTTTTATGACCGTTCAAACATTGTGTTTCAAGAGTTAGGATATGGTCCTGCATCTCAGCGTTTCGTACGTATAGAGGTTCTTGGCATTTCTTGCATGAGAACAAAGCTTTACACCTAGAGTGAGGCTAATGTCGATTACTACTGGTAGATGCTAAACGTTAGTTCTTAAGCAAATCTTAGATGAGTGTCGCAGGTCACTCATTTTGACTTCCTATTCTTGCTCGTCTTCATCAGAGGCATTTGGTTCGCGTTTTTCAGGTTCTTTTACCGCTTTTCCCGCCTTTGCCTTATCGTGCATCTTGGAGTCTATAAGTTTCTGCAATCGTGTCATAACTGGAAGCTCACCTCGTTGGAGAGCGAGAGGTATGGCGAAATATACGATTATGACACCACCTATTACTATCAGTGGAGGAGAAAGCACTGAAATCACTGGAAAATAAAGTACGTAATATCCTATAATCTGCAGCAATCCACCGAAAAGTAGTCCTGGCCAAGCAAGTGTAGCGGGTCTTTTCAGCGATGTTATCGCAGCATAAAAACAGACCAGAACAAATCCAGTGGAGCGAAATAATCCATTGAGGAAATCTAAATAATAACCCAATAACCAGATGAGTGCTCCAACCAGCATCATCAAGAAATTCATATCTAATACAATCGACTTTGAGCCATCCTCACGTGCTTCAATCATAGTAACCACCAGGAACCTATTCATTCATTCAAGATAAGTTTTGCATTATGAATCTTGCGAATAATCCTCATAAATTGCTTCCTGCCGCATCTACACTTTCCAGCACTTTGTCAGCGGATTTCTTTAGTTTTGAACGATAGCCTCGTGTTGTGTAGACACGTACAGGTTTCAGGATTCTCGAGAAACTTCTTGCCATTGGGCTCAGATCACTTAGTTTCCAAAACTCGTACCCACCAGACCCTCGTTCGAACAATGCAATCTCATCAAGGTCGAACTTACCAGGATAGAAAGTGACTGATGCACGATCCGGAAAATCAATGTAGACATTATTTGAATCAATATCAGCATCATCTGCAATCTCCTGTTCGATTGAAAAGAGACCATCAGGAGTAGATAGCTTGCTAAGGAAGGCAGGATCTGAAATGGCTCGTGTACTGACCATCTTTATCAGATAACGTTTATTAAAATCGGAAAAGATTCGATTTGCAGTTTTGAATTCTTCAGTTTCTTCAGGATTGACACGAAGAAGTCTAGTCAGAAAAGTGAGGTCGTCATATTTGAAGAACTCAAGAGTATTGTCCAGAGGCGAAGGGAAAAGTTGTGAACCTGCGATATCAAGAACTCGTAGTAACATCAACTCAGCCGCACGAACAGTCTTGTGGAAATACACTGCATCAAACATGTTGACAGCTGCAGATAGGTATGATTCTAATGTGAAGAGAGACCCACGTTCTACTGCAATCTTGTTCTTCGTGATACGCGTTGCATCAAACAACCTATGGAACTCAAGTTGCGCATAATCAACACCTGCAAAGTAGGAATCTCGTTCGAGGTCATCAATAAGTTCTGGGTTAATCGGACAGCTCTTGATGTCTAGTTTCACATTTTTCACGGGAACGCCACGTTCAATCACATCTTGAATCTCTGCCTTTGAGAATCCATGTTTTTCAATTATGGTACCCATGTCTGTTTTACCAAGAATTGCCTTAGTAATTTTGAGTGGTGTAAACCCTCTTACTGTCAAGTATTCTTCCATCACGTTTGACCAAGGACCATTTGCTAGCATTAATAGGTAGGACGCTAACCGACCTTTCTGAATCTCTTCAATAGTTCCTCCAAGATATTCCAGAAAAATCCTTGTCATATGTAGAAAACCCAGTGTTCTACCAAGTAATGCTATGTCCGCTCCAGGGTAGACTAATGAGAGTCCAGCGGGACCCTTGATATACCGTAACCTCTGAGACATCTTATGGTCTATAAGTTCTCTTTCTACCTCCGATAACCCTATGTAACCATGAATAGGATCTTTGATTTGGAAGATGGAGGGAAAGTCTGTAACAGGCATTGAAATCCGACCTATTATCTACTCATCAAGATTGTATAAAAGTGTCTGAAATACATAATGATGGTTGCGGTTAGGATAATCTTCATCAATGAATACGTATGCCAGCATAAAAGAGAATGGTAGAAAACAAGAGGTAACAAGATGAAGAAGATAGTTCTTGAAGCTGTCATTTGTTTTACAATTCTCTCAGCCTTGCTTGGGACAACTAGTAACATACAAACTCTAGATGCCCAAGAAATCCCCCATGTGGTCTCTGAAGATTTCGAGAGAGTCTATGGCGTTGACTATTCAAGAACAATTTTCAATCAAATTTCAAAGACCTCATTTAGAAACTACATCATCAAACTGACCGAGAATGGTTCAAGATGGATTCAATCACCTGGTATGGCGAGTAGTGCGAACATTGCTGCCAGGGATTGGATAGCTGACGAACTTACTAGAGTGTCGGAAAACAGGATTGAGGTTGAAATTCTGGGGGAATACCAAACTGTCCTTGGACGTCTACCAGGATATATACCAGTTGATGCTCCGGCTATTCTTATTGGAGGGCATTTCGATAGTGTTCCGGCCGGACCTGGCGCAAATGATGATGGCACTGGAGTAGCCACTGTCCTCGAGCTTGCACGTGTCCTATCTGAATACAACTGGCCTCTTGACATCTATTTTGGAGCATGGAACGCTGAGGAAATTGGTCTATTGGGATCGCATGAAGTCGCACAAATAATGGATGAGAGGGACATTGAACTACTAGTTCATTATAATGTCGATATGCTCCTAGTGCCACACCCTCAGACGCTGTCAGTTCTAATGGGATATCCTATTGGGTCTTACCAAGATGGGAAATACTGGGCAGACCTTCCTATGGTATTGAGTAGATCTTATGGTCATGATAGGATTGATCCAATTGTTTCTAGCAGTTTTCCCGGCTGGCAATCATCAGACCACTGGCCATTCATCCAGAGAGGCTATCAGAGGTCTCTATTCGCACATGAGAGTGGATTCATCTTTGATAGTGCATATCATACCAGTGGAGATGTTTGGGACAATTCACTCTACGATTATGACATCGCAATTGAGGGCGTGAAGGCAATCGGTGCAAGTATTGCATTTTCTATGCAAAGAGCATACCAACAATTGATTCATCAGACATACACACTCGTCGTGAATCCCGGTGATATACTGAACTACTCCATTATCATCACTGGACAGACACTAGTCAACGTTACAAGCCGTTGGTGGAGCGGAACAATTGCATTCGAGCTCTATGGACCTGCGGATCAACTCCTAATCCAAGTCACAATGAATGACACATCTCCTTGGGAGACGTCAGCTGTCTTTGCACAAGCAGTCAGCACAGAGGGAATTTACAGACTATCTGTTCTGAACTATGGAAGTACAATCACAGGCTGTGATGTGGTCTGTGAATACGACTCAGATATCAACGGGAATGACGTGCCTGATAGTGAAGAGTTTTGGTTTGATGTGAATTACTTCTCCCTTGATAGTGACTCAGATTCTCTTAGCGATGGTCAGGAGATGATTCTTGGCACATCTTGGCTCAATGCGGACTCCGATTTTGATTTGATGCCAGACAATTGGGAGATTGACAATGGACTAAATCCTTTGGACGCAAGCGATGCAGCAGGAGATGAAGATGGAGATACACTCACCAACTTGGAGGAGTATCAAAATGGATGCAATCCTCATTCAGTTGACACCGACTCAGATCAGATGCCTGATGATTTTGAAGTAGCTCACAATCTTGATCCGACTGTCAATGATGCCTTGGATGATCCAGATCATGACTTAGTTTCAAACCTAGATGAATATCTTGAAGGTACAGATCCTCAATATGCTGAGCTTCGATTAGAGAGATATGCTGCTCCAATTTCTGTTCTTGTGGGAGGTACACTCCTCATCGCTGTGGGAGCCTTCGTATGGTATAAAAAACGCTAGATAAGAACAGGTACACTCGATAAACATTCAAAACTATGTGATGTTTCGCGAATGAAGGGACTGGTGCACGTTTTTGACAGAAATCGGGAAGAAACCCCTTAGATTAGTTGAGATACAAGAGAGTGTACTTCCTGAAGATGAATGGATTATTGGAATTTCTATTCTCGACTATTTCAATGGTGTCGGATACTCCATGCCAGGAAGTATGAGATTAGATCGAAGTCTTGGGCAAGAAGCAGGTCTACTCAGCGGGGGCACTTTAACATCAGACCTCATTGCAAGCTCGAATATTGACGACCAATTGAAGACCGAGTCTGTGGGGAACGGAGAGGATGACAGCCTTCTCTCGGGAATCTACAATCATGAAGATGACCAAGTCAGGGCTTCAAGTGGGAAAGACCGCAAGGGGCTTCATATTGATTTTCCTCAAAGCTCAATACTTGTTGAGCGATTGTTGGATACCGATGAATTAACCAATCTTTACGCATTCCTGCCCGGTATCTTTTATTGTTCAGGTCAGCAGACATCAGTAGACGCAGTTTTGATTGAAGTGACTCAAACTCAGAGATTCGGGATGACCCTGTCGAGTTTTCGTCCAGAAGATGTTCGAGCTCTTGATGTCAGCAAAGGATTTGTGTTCGATGAGAACGGCGGTAGAAAATCCGTGAAGGTTACCGTTGATACGCTAGGAAGCTTTCATTTTGAAGATTTTCTCAAAGACTCTGGTCTATCAACAGAGGTTATGAGCTATTCCAAAGAAGTGGAATTAGCAAGACGTCTATCTAGCTTAATCTCCTTTATGGAACTTAAGAAGGCGTACGCTTCTAGTTCCTTCCTCAGGTCAAGACTTGTGAAACTCCTAGATGATGTAGACTTCTTTGGACTAGCACCACGTCGTCGAATCTACGTGAGAAACGAGAAACACCCCTATGGCAGAGTTGTCGAAGTCAATTACCGAGGATTTGATTCTGTTCTCAATCTTGGCGTTGAATCTGGAATCTCATGTGCTGATGAAATCGACCTTGAACATCAATTGAATAATCTCGTTTTCACGAAACTCATGGGCATGGGCATTGAAACAGACGTAGAAGTAGCAATAATGGAAATGTTCCAATTAATCGAAACTGGACTCAAGGGCAAAGTATCACATGAAGAAGTTTTGAACACACTCTCAAGGGAGGACTAGAGATGAAAGAACTGACAGAAGTCGCCAAAATGATTGTCAACAATCTTCATCTAAGCCTAGTCTTCAAGACCATTTCGGAATATCAAAAAAAGGATGCGCTTGAGATTCGAGATGAATTGGGACTAGCTAGTTTTTCGGAAATATCGACTAATCCATTTGACCTCCTTGAAAAAGTAAAACGTCATATCCTTACTAAAGCCTTCCAAGATAAGGAAAAAGTAGAATTTCTCATGACAGTACAGTCATGGGCAGGCTTTAAACCAAACCGCATATATCTCGAAACTGGAGACCAAGCAATTCTTGCAGGAAAACGTAGCGCACTTGCTATTCTATGGATTATGATATTACCCAAGATAGCTGTGAGTCCTACCATACTCCCAAGTGACATCGAGAAACAGGGATTGGAAACTCTAGTGGAGAGTATATTATTATCAGACGAGTCTCGAGCAGAACTCAATCAGGTCGTTTCGTTCGAAATGATCAATAGGGGTTTTATAGAGGAGTATTTTGATATTAATGGAATTGAGAGTGGTTTCACAATCGATGATTCTATGAGAAGAAGCAGACTGAGGGCTATGCTTGCTCTCATGTTGATGAAAGGATCGGATTTTCCATTCGATCTTGATAAAGTGTTCAACCTCCCAGAACACAGACTCATTGAAGAAACCACCTTGTACATCATGACTAAGCAGGCAATGGCATCTCTTTCCTACCAAATATCAGGAAGTGGATCAAGTAGACCTTTCGATTGGCCGCTGGTGGGCACAGCAAGAGTGTTTTCAAGATTGATGTTGACTCTTGATGTACTTAGAAAATTTGCGTCTAAGATGACAACGTGTTCTCTCTTTACATCGACAGTACAAGGATCGCAACAAGTCTGGACAGAGTGGGAGTTCACATCATACCTCATCAAAGAGATTACGGATTATTACGCGAACCTACTCAGAGAACGTTCAAGCAAGGGAAAGAACGAAGAACTTGATGCCTTTGTAGATATTTTGAAGGGAGAAAATATTGAGATTACAACTTCTGTCATGGAATCGGATGACAAAGCTTTGACAATTTATGAAGAATTATCGGATTGTAAGAGAAGAGCACAAATTGGTGAAAAACCACAAATCTCACCAGAACGACGTTTTCGGGTTGTTCTCTCCAATCTAAAGCAACAACTTACAGAGGCTCGCGCTGATGTATTAGCTCCTGATGAACTTGTCGAGGAGATAGTCGATGCATTTGATGCCATTACAGAGCTAATCGAGAAACATATAGATTCACTAGGCTCGCAAGTGGACAAATTTACTGAGGAGCTTTGTTTCGAGACCTCATTTCGTATCCTTGAAATTCTAAATCTTGGAGCATCACTCAATAACCTACCTTGGGTTTCAAGATTCATCGCAGAGGAGGCAGCACGGACAAGCATAGCCCGAGGCGATATTGAAAGTCTTGAAGAGCAACATAGGATGAAACGAATTGTTTCTGCTTTTGCAGGTGGCGTAGCGTACTTAGTCCTCCAAGCCCAGAGAAAGGACTTGGAGTGAGCTAAGTAAAGGCTCGCATAATGACATCCCATCGGTGTTGGATGAAGTTTTCAAACTCCTTGATTTTCTTGTCATCACGCTTTGGTTTGAATAGATGAGAGAATCTGCCTTGCATCTTGAGAAACTCATCGATGGGTTTTCTTTTCTCAGGATCTTGGAATCGCTTGCTCTCTCGTCCTAGAATGAATTCCTCACCAATGCGCTCCCATTGTATCCAATATCCGGTCTCAACAGCTAACTTACCAATCTCAACGCCTTTTTCAACCGGGTAGTTCCAAGCTTGAGGGCAGGGGAGAAAGATGTGGCCGAATTTTGGACCTGGATATTCAAGTGCTTTCTTGAATTTATCATATAGGTCTCGGGGATAGGCAGTATTAGCAGTGAACTGATAGACAGGTTCATGGGCTGAAACAATTAGGTCAAGCATTTTCTCTGGCTCAGTCTTTCCGTGCCAAGTTGTTGTCGTCTGAGCGTGTAGTGGAGTTGCCCCAGAGCGCTGTGTCCCTGTATTGCTGTATACTTGATTATTATAGCAGATATAGAGGAAATCAGTTCTTCGCTCAAGTGCACCACTAAGAGCCTGAATGCCTATATCGAATGTCCCACCATCACCTGCCCATACCATGACCATTGTAGTATCATTCCCCTTTGCCTTGAGAGCAGCTTTCACTCCAGAGGCAGTAGCAGCTGCTGCCATGAAAGCGGTATTCAGAACAGGTATTGCAAGCCCACTCTTTGGCCATAGTGACTGGACAACACTAGTGCAGCATGCGGGGACAACCTGAATGACATCACCTTCCAGTGCCTTATGAGCGTGTCTTAATGCAACCATATCCTGACAGCCTGCACATGCAGCATTTCCTTTCAGTACATATTCCTTGAGTGGCATTTCTCTTGTTGCTACCATTTTTATCACTCCATTAGATCATGCCAGGTCTCCTCAGGACCCAGTTCGCCACTTTCTACAGCTTTGAAAGTATCCAAAATTACTTCCTTGATATCGGTGACAGTCATATCGCGACCACCAAGACCACCAATGTAACTCTTAATCATGGGTCGATGTTTTGTATGATACATTGACGCACGAATGTCGTTAGCCACAGGTCCTCCGAATCCGTAGGAAACTCCTCTGTCAAAGCTTGCAAAGCCTTTCACACGACTGCCAAGTTCTCGTATCTTATCAACAGGGAATGGGCGGATCATACGTACTCTAGCGTTTCCGACCTTGTAGCCTTCATCACGGAGCTCATCTATTGCATCCTTCGCCTCAGCCGCAATGGACCCCTGTGAAGTGAATACTACTTCTGCATCATCGCATTTGTAGCAGTCTATAGGGCCTCCGAAATACTTCCCAAAGAGATGCTTGTAATCTTTCTCGACTTCTTCATAGACTTTCAAGGCATTCTTTGTACCTTCATGCATCATATATCGAAATTCCTGGTAGTACTCGGGGAAGACTATGTTTCCATGAGATACTGGATTCGCAGGATCCATGACCCAGTGTGGCGGAGAATAGGGAGGCAAGAATTTGTCAACCTCCTCAGGTTCTAGGTAATCGAACGATGATAATGTATGGCTCAATACGAATCCGTCCGAGTTTATCATAACTGGCATTAAAACACGTTCATCTTCAGCAAGTTTGAACGATTGGATGATTGTATGATAGAGCTCATCAACACTTGAAACATAGAACTGAATCCAACCTGTATCACGCTTTGAGTAGGAGTCATCATGAGTCACGTGAATATTCCAGCTTGGAGAAACAGATCGATTGATGTTGTTTATCACAATAGGCAATCTTGCAGCTGCAGCCCAATGAAGCCCTTCGTCCATCAGAAGAAGCCCATTAGATGAAGTAGCAGTGAAAGCGCGTGCGCCTGTGGAGCTTGCGCCGATACACGCAAAAATTGCAGAGTGTTCAGACTCCACCCGAATGAACTGACCAGTATAGAAACCATCCTCATTTAGTAGTGCAATCTGCTCTGGTACAGTTGTTGCTGGTGTAATAGGATACGCTGCCACAACCTCAACACGAGCAGAGATGACCGAACGCGCTGCAGCATAATTCGCACTCATTAGTTCTGTCTTCATACCTCACCAGTCCTCCTCTTTCGCTCATCTGTGCGCACCATCTCGATGCATTGCTTGGGACAGACCTGCGCGCAAATTCCGCAGCCTTTACAATAGTCATAATCAGTATGAGGAGTTCCATCCTCATCTAAGCTTATCACAGCCTCAGGGCAGTGCAGCCAACATGTTCGGCATCTGTTGCACTCATCATAATCGACCACTGGGTCGAAAGTGCGCCAGCTACCTGTCTCACCCGTAGCTCCAATTGTGGGCTTGGAGTAGGATGTCTTTGGCATATCTTTCCTGCTCTTTGGCTCGGTATTTACTTCGTTTACCAACCAGAAACACGTCCGCTGTGAGCCTTCTAGCTCGCAAGCCCGAGACGTGCAATTAAGCGTTATGATGTAGGTTGTTAATTATGATGAGCCACTTTTGCCACTTTGCTTATTTGGAAAAAGACTTCCAGATAATAAGACAGGCACAAAGATGTGATAACCATGGAGTTCACAATGACCCTTGTTCAGATGATGTGCGGGGAGGGAGATAGAGATTTCAACTTCATGCAAGCAGAAGAACTCCTCAAGGACTACAAGCGCCTGACGGGCGTGCAGTTCATTGTATTCCCAGAGCTATTCGCTATCGGCTTCAGGTACGAAGACTATGAGAAATGTGGTCCAGGAGTACCAGGACCGACAAGTGAGTTCATCCGCAAGATTGCAGAGAGATATGGCGCATATACCTTTGGCACGGGTATTGAAAGGGGCAAGGCAAAATACTACAACACCCTAGTGGCTGCTGGGCCATCAGGTAATGTGATTGGAACATATAGGAAGATACACCCATTTCAGGATGAATGTGCTGTCTTTGATGGCGGAGATACAATAGTATTGATGGAGTGTGGGGGCATCAAAGTGGGCGTTCAGATATGCTATTATATCAGGTTTCCAGAGGTCTCGCGTCGACTGGCAGTTGAAGGTGCGGAGATCCTAATCATTCCAGCAGCATTCCCGGACCCGAGGAGCTCTCATTGGAACACATTGATCCAAGCAAGAGCCATTGAGAATCAACTCTATGTTGCTGCAGCCAATCGGATTGGGTTTGGTTTCGATAAGTAGACATACTTCGGGCACAGTCAGATTGTGGATCCTTGGGGGATTGTCCTGACAAGACGGAACACAGAGAGCCGTATCATTCAAACTACCGGGGATACTCAAATGATTAAGACTGTCAGGGAACAGATAACTTGCTATACTGATAGGTCTCCAACTGGTTATGAGAGAGTCGTTTGGTTTCGGGAATAACACAACCGTTAAGTGAGAACCCTCCCCTGCGTTAGATAGCGGAGGAGCAATACGTGGATGAAACTGACCTGTTGAAAAATACAATCCGAGAATGGTTCTCTCGAGAGGGAACCAAGGTTGAGAGTATCTCAGACCCAAGAGCTGCATTTCTCTATAAAGTGAAGTTCATGCGGTTCTTCTTTACGGTTGTACGTCCGAATGACCAGAGGTATGTTCAGGTCGAGTCGCAAATCATGATTTCTCCACAGCATCAAAAACTCCTGACAGCTGAGAAGCTACGTGAGTTCCAGATGGAGGCTCTAAAGTTCAGTTTCTCACAAAGTGTGAATCTAGGTTTCATTCAACCCAAACCGGGGCAACCTGGGCCACAGCCTCAAGGACCGGGTTTTGTCGTATCAGATAGGCTCTATGATGATGCATTCTCCGAGCAGAATCTATGGAAGACCATGCGAAGACTTCACAGTG
>JAEOUM010000037.1 GCA_016839275.1 Candidatus Thorarchaeota archaeon | reverse complement strand
AGGAGAGGACCCATACACACCAGTGGAGTATCCTGCAACTCATGATTCACTTGATACTGTCTTCTCTCAGCTCAGCGGTGAGATGGGAGAAAGAGATACACTCTTCTTCTATACGACGAATCATGGAGGAGGTGGTGGAATCAGTGTGTGGGGTCCGATGGATTCAGGCGGAGCACTCACTCACGCTCAGGTTTCAAACTGGCTTGATTCCATTACATGTGACCATATGATCATCGTGATGGAGCAGTGTGTTTCGGGTAAATTCATACAACACATCAACGCTACTAATCGAGTGATTCTCACTGCCTGTTCGGATGGCGAGAGCTCATACGGGTGTGATACTGAAGGACAGTGGGATGAGTTTGTATATCATTTCATGTCCGCTCTAATAGGATTCAAGCTACCGGGTGGCCTTGGAGATGCGAATGCAGATTACTGGGCCGACGGTAAGATCTCAATGCGAGAGGCATTCATCTATGCGGCAGTCCATGACAGCCGGGAAGAAACTCCTCTCTACAATGATAGCGGAGATGGTATTGGCTTAACAGTGGGACCCGTGGTATTTGGCACAGGATTCTATGGTGATACAATCTTTCTCTGATTTGATGAAAACAAGGAACACAGGGGGATTGATGATTCATCTTCATCATTCTCCCACTACTTTTTCTTTAAATGTGAAATGAATAAATTGCTTGGAATGCTATAGTTTCTGAGCCAAGTATACGATTAGCCGTCAGCCTACTACGCTAGCTAGATTTTGCATAGCTTCACTTTCCATCTCACTGACTTGCTCAAGAAGAGTACGAATATTCGGCATGAACTCAGCGAAATGAGGAATATCGGATTTTGCGGCCTCATCAAGTAAGGCAGGTACTTTCTCCGTCAATCTTCGTGCTCTATCAAGCGCTCTAATACCCTTGGATTCCAACTCCTCATTGACTGTCCATTGTATCTTTCGAAGCTCAGCTAGAGAAGGATACTCATCAGGCAAGAGTCCGTTTGCAATCTCGCGCCATAAATTGACAATCTCTCGAAATTGTTCAGCAGCCTTGAGGATGCCATCATTTTGCATTATATGCCCAGCCTCCTCCAAGAAATCACTGTAAATCTGTCGAAAGATAGCTCCTCCTGATCCGCCAGTTTCAATGTATATGTAATGCATCACAAGCGCATGAGCAAGGTTTCTAGGATCAGGAATGAGTTTCGAATACTTACCGAGTTCTATACTCCATTTTTTGATTCCTTTGAACCCAACATTTGATATGGGAGGATTGAGAATTGCATCTACATTCTCTCGAATCGCTGCGGGGATTAGTTCTTTCAATGGAGTCAATTGAGGTGGAAATGAGAATCTCACCATCTGGTTCATTGCGGGGAAAGGCCTATACTCAGACGCACGAGCCTTCTGCAGTTGTTTGAGGCTCATAGTCAGAGTTCCCTCAAATCTGTCTGAGATATAGGCTAAGTCTAGGGGTTCATCAATCCCATAGACAAGAAAGTTATGCTCACCAAAGTGGTCATCTTCACCTGTGAGAAGATGGTTGAGGTATGCCATGTCGACACAGACAAGACCGGGTTGATTTTGTTGAAGGGTTTCTTTAAGGAAGAAATGTGCTTTCTTTACGTTCTTTGTAAGAATTGATTCATAATCACCACCAAGCCGTTTCGCAGCCTTTCCCAAAATTCCAGGAAACTGGCGACAATCAGCTCGATTCATTCCACCGACTATTGGATAGGACATGTTTTTCATGAACCAATAGATAAAACCCATGCCTGCAGAGATGCCAACAAGCATTGGCTCGCTGATATCATGCCCTAGATGATGCATCAAGCGGACCATAGCACTTGTCTGGCAATTTTTTCCCCCTCCAAAGTGCTTAAAATCAAGAATAATCCGATCCCTACCAATTCCGGCGGATTGGAACTCTCTCTTTTTATGATCTTTTGACAACCTCTTAACCCATCTGTCATACTTTATTTCAATAGTTTAATCTATTGTAACAAAAGTCTGTGATGAATCCAGTCGCATTCCTACCCTTCAACAAGGAATTCAAATCCTGGCTCATTTCTGAGAGAATCTAGGTCTGAATCCTCGCGCGCCCACTCCTTAATGGAATCATCATTCTCCAGCGCTGTCTTGAGGTAAATCATGGCTTCTTCATTCCGACCCAAGAGCGCATGATAACAGGCTAGATTGTAGTTTGCCAAGTTAAGTTCTTTCGGGCCAATCTCAACCCTCAGAGCATTCTCTGTAGCTTCAATCGCCTCCTCTAAATCCTCAAGTTCTCTATAAGCGCGACCTAGATACAGCCATGGCCAGAACTCCTCGGGTCCAAGGTTGGAAGCAGTCATGAATGCATCGACAGCTTCAATAAACTCCTGTTTCCGCGAAAGAATATGTCCTAGTTGAGACCAAAGTTGCCAAGAGTCTTCATATACCTCTAGCGCGTTTCTAATCAGCTCTTCAGCATCCGCAATACGATCGTTCTCTCGTAATTGCTCTGCATTCTTCACAATGTTTTCAATTTCGTTCAAAATGCCACCAGCAATGATTGTATCATTTGTTTGTTCACTATAATCAATATAGAGCATTTTGGTTTTATGCTATAGGATGAATGAACGAAATCTGAGAGTGAATTAATACAAAAAAGATAGCAATGTCTTGATATGCAAATAGTGAAACCTTTGATGAATTTCGTGGAGATAGATGGATGCAAGATGAAGCTGACAACGGCAGTCTAGTTGATAAAGAAGTGGCAAATCTCTTGCAGGGCACTCATCAATGATAATCAAATGATTTATTCTCAAATAGATCACATTTTCATTTCTCTCGCTGAGAATATGAACACAGTCGTGGAAGCCTCAGTGTACTTTTTCTTTGACATGATTCCGCTTTTTTACTTGTCATACTATTTGTACTGCTCAAGCTATTGTTGTTCATCATTTTCTTTCTGGGTCAGAAATACTTAGTTTCTGATATTAATCACATAATCGAATTTAGCAGGAGATGTGAAGAGGCTGCTAAAGTCAAGTTAAAGAATCAAACGAAAAAAGAAACACGTTGAGGTACCCACAAAGGAATACCTCAACCGTTATGAATCACTATCTCTCGACTTCGATCTGTTCCAGTGTCTTGCCTTTTGTTTCGAGTGGCTTCCCGAGGAAAGCCAAGAGAGGCACAACCATCAGTATACCTGCAATGACCCAGAACATATCCATTGCGGGATATAGGGCAAGCAAAGCAGAAGCAAAGAACGGACCAATAACATATCCTAACCTTGCACCGGTTACACATACACCGATACTTGTTGATCGTATCTCGGTCGGAAATATCTCTGCTAGATATACATAGATCCAAGCTAGGACCATAGCCATAAAGAAGAACATACCCCAATAGAAGTACGAAATCGTTGTCAGTCCTAGTGCTGCGTAGCAAGCAACAGATCCTAGAGAGCCTAGAATGAGTACGATATTCCGCCCACCTTTATCAAGCAGAACACCAGAAATCAGAGCACTGACTGGCAGTAATAATCCAGCTACTGTAAGGAGGGTAGTCCATTCATCAGGAGACATACCCTGAATCGTCGTAAAGAAATATCCACCCCATGATGTTGCCATCTTGAATGAGATAGTCCAAGCCAGATAGACTACTGTGGCGATACCTATGTACTTGTAATCTTCTTTCTTCAGTTTTCTCAATGCATCCATGATGCCTAGCCTTTTGCTCCTTGCATCTTTAGTATCCACCCATCTCTGAGGATCTTTCATGAAGTAAAGAAGAAGCAAGACTACAAGCATTAGAACTGCCATTATACCGTAGCCCCACCTCCAGTCAGTTGCGTAGATAATGCGGTTTCCAAGAATTGCATATAATGGAATGACTCCAATCAGAAACGCTGCACTTCCGTACATTCCGCGCTTCTTTGCGGGAGCTTCTTCTGAAACAGGAACTTCCCACAGGTTGGATGTAGTTCCCATTATCACTATAGAGTACAGTAGAAGGAAGACGAAAACATCAGTAGAGAGAAAGACGATGAGAAACGCGGGGATTCCCATCACTAGTGTAAGGAGCATCATGCCTTTTCTTCTACCATATGCATCCGCAAACCAGCCAATAAAGAAGACACCAAAGACGATGATTCCAAAGATCCCTTGCAGCATAGCAAAGTAATCTGAGGTGATTCCAAATTCAGTAATTACAAGAGGAAAAGCTGTCGATTCTATTAGCGAAAGCCAGCTATCCATGTTACTTACAAGACCCATTACTACAACAAGAAAAATGAGGTATCTCGTGGATCTTACCTGCACAGAAGCAGGTTCTCCAATTGTATCCATTTTACTCTCCTCGATGCGAATAATTGTAATTTTCTTGTTTATGCAAACCCGTATTATAATCTTCTTACAGAGGGTTATTGTAATGAGTTTCTATTCTATTTTGAATTCAGTAAACCCATGTTGAAACGAGGTTTATTATGATTCGTCTAGTTTTCTCCCAAATTGAATTCCAAATTCTAGTGCTTTTTGTTCCTCGTCATCTGCTAGTGGTCCTTTTCTTCCAGTAACTTTGGAAGATAGTCGTCCAATCAATTCAATTCCTAGCATTTTTTCACGCACCTTTGTTTCTAATTTCTTTGCGGCAACATCCTTGTTGCCTCCGGTATAGGTATCAAAAACCGCTCCTATCTTCCCCTCTAAATGCACAATCGATGCGCGATCAATGAATTTCAAGAGATTTAATGCTGGTTCTTGGTTGTGATTCGGACATCCAAACAAGATGGCATCATAATTACAGAGATCATCTGTGTGTATCTCTCCTGTCTTTTTGACTATCGATTCAAGTTCTGCATGTTCATTGATGCCTTTGCTGATGGCCTCTGCAATCTGCTTTGTATTTCCATATACACTCTCGTAGATGATGATGACTTTCTTCATGGACAACCACACTTGTGCATTCTGTCTTTCGCCTTTATGTGCATTGTTGATTCACGAAGATAATGCTGAAGTGTTTGAAATGAGAGCATTGGGATAACTGCCAGGGACACATTCAGAACGACTAAACTTGATGCACCTAAACGTTGGAACTCCAGTGAAAGGATTTTCACAACCTAAGCTTTCTTCGCTTCCTCTTCGCGTTTAAGACGTTCTTTCTCCAAGTCCCGAATCCGTTTCTCTTTTGCATCCTCAGCTTTCTTCATGCGTTTATCAACATCGTTGATCCTTTTTTCGGCATCAGATAGCTCTTTCTTCCTTCGATTTTCTACGTTTTTATGCTCCTTATTGGCGTCGTCATATTCCTTCTTTGCTAGGCGCAGTTCACGTTCAATTCCTTCAGTACGGATTCGTTTGGTTTCAGCCGTAGTTCGGTACCGCTCCACTTCTTCATCAAGACGGACCTGCATCTTGTCATATTCAGACTGAAGTTGTTGTTTCTCAATGCCGAGGGCTTTGATATCAGATTCAATCGTCCGAATCTTCTCATCCCTTGCTACGTCATCAGCTAAAGTGGAAACAGCTGGAGTGCTCACAGGCACATGCTCTTCAATTGGCTTCGCCTTTGGAGGTGGTGGTGCTGGTTCTTCATCATATAATTCTTCAACTTCAGGTTCAATCAAAGGTTCCTCGGAAATTATGGGTCTATCATCCTCTTCGAGTTCTTCCATTGGAGCTTCGATATCGGTTTCTGATACGAGGGTTTCCTCCTCGTTTTTGGCACGAGCCTCTGCTGCTTTGACTCTCTCAAGAATTTGTTTTACTACTTCTTGCCCCTCCTTATGCTCAACGGAACTGGGCTCTATCCCGGATTCCTCTCCTACTTCATCTGAAACAGATGGTTCTTCAATCTCTGCTTCGAGTCCCTGAAGCTCACTTGCTCTAAGCATGCGCTCATCCGGTTCTAATTTCTCAGAGTCTGCGAAAGTTTCCTGAGCTTTCTCATACTCTGTCTTTTCCATATGACGTTCTGCCGTTCGAACTCTATCGACCGAGACCTCACTCGGGCGTACGATTCGCTCTTCATCTGAAACACTTGGCTCTTCTGCAGAGGGTAGTTCTTCAGATGGCTCTTCCTTTATCATACTGGCTCCGGTAACAACTCTTCCAACTTCAGGAATAGATACAGAAGATTTTGGCTTCGGTTCTTCTGCAGTCTTTAGAAGAGAGGCACCACAACGGGTACAGTACTTTCTTGTCACATCATTGGCTTTACCACACTTCGCACAAGTTCTCAACCTTTAATCACTCCTCTTGGCTCAAGCAGTGCTAGTAATGTAAAACAATTGCAAGATATGTATATGGCATTTGCTCATACAGTATATTCTCTCAATTTACATGAAAGAAGAGGAAAACTTCTTCATATTTGCAACCCGATTTTAGTCTATCACCATTTCATCGTCTTTAGATTGGATGCATTCTTACCAGAATATATCTTGGACAATTGCCCGTAGATGGATTTACATGGAAGAGTGTTTTTTCGTGGGAGAATGTGACAGGCTACCAATAACAAATCAGGAGCAGTAATAGTGAGCAACATCAAGATAGACAACCAAGTAAATCGAAGTAAAGTAGCCTATCCGATAATCTTCCTCTCACTCGCGATTGCAATAACCGTTATCTACCATCAGGTTTTCCTACCACGAAGTACTAATTTGGATACCTTATTGTTTTACACTACACTTGCCTTCATTACATTTACATTAGTTGTATTATTCCAACGATTTGTAAATGATCCTTCATTTCATATTCCACTAAGCATAGGTTGGGGTCTTGTTTTTCTAGCTTCAGTTGAGAAGCTCAATGCAGAAATGTTGAATACAATCAATTTCGAGAATGAGAACTTTTTCACAGCTATGATAGCCTTTGGATTTGCATTGAGTGCAATTGGTTTTTACAAATGGACGCAGCATATGTGGAAACAGGAACAATATAGAGAACAGCAACACAGAGTGATTCAGCTCTACAACTCGTTAATGACTCATGATGCAGGGAATGATTTGCAGGCAGTTCTTGGGTACATTGAAGCAGCATTAATGACTCCTGAAGGTTGTAGTCCTAAGACAATCAAGTTGCTCGAAGCTGCGGAAGCCGCTACATTACGAATGGCAGGATTGATAAAGGCCTTCAAACCAGACGAGTTTGAATCGGAACAAGCCCTAGTGCCCCTCCTTCAAAGTATCGCCCTGCAGGCTGAAAAGGTGGATCTACAATTAAAGACTAAGTTTTATGCTCAGCCCGGAACTGAGAATCTGAAAGTTGCCGGTGCTACATTGCTCCAGATAGCATTAACCAATCTCCTACGGAACACTGCCAAACACTCTGGAAACAGTCCGATTGCAGAAATCACGATATTTCGAAACAACGAAAATCTAGTCATAACGATAAGTGATCGAGGTCCAGGTATTCCAGAGGGTTTGATAGGATCAATCTTTGAACGCGGAGGATCTAACGAAGAACATGGACTTGGATTATACCTCACAAAGCAGATAATTGTTGCATGCAGTGGCACAATCGAGTTTGTGGAAACACCTATCGGAGCAACATTTCGAATAGTTCTACCTATTGCAGGTTAATCGAAAACACTGTTGAAAGAGCTCCATTTGTATAATTAACAATAATTAAATATCTCTATCAATAGATGTTTCAATTACGGAGAAGAAATGAATATGAGAACGCAAGACCTCAAGTCTTCTATTTTAAGAATAGCAGGAAAGGGAGAGTTCTATGGATACGAGATACATAGAAAGCTCCAAGAGAATAAGATTGAGGTTGGTATTGGACGTCTATATTCCATATTGGCTGAAATGAAAGATGATGGTCTTCTAAAAGATCGCTGGGAGAAAAGCCAGAGTGGTCCCAAGCGGAGAATATATCGAACCGCTAAAAAAGGAGATATGAAACGGGATGAAATTCTTGTCGAGGCTATTAAGACAGTTCATGAATTCTATACGGATTACCTAAACAATCTACCACCAGAACTCAGTGTGTTCAATTCGATTAGCAAAATATTAGCAGAAAATCTCCCAGAGAACGCAAATATGGCATATGCTACTACTAGATTCTCAGAACCTGTGAAGAAAATTATAATGAGTCTTGTGAATGAATTCAAAGAGGGAAAGCTATATGCTATTCATCCAAGAGAGAATAATGTCGAGTTCGGAATCAATGCAGTTTCACTTGTAGATGGAACATTTGAAGACATTCCTATGAAAGATAATTACCTGGACTTGTTAGTTGTGACTGGTAATATCAGGAAAGATTGTTTGAATTCCTGTCTTAAAGAGTGGCAGAGAGTAGTTGGCAGTAACGGCACTCTAGCAATTATTTCTCCCACCGCTCTATTAATGAAATATGAAGACCCTCTTGGGATTGGAGAATTCATTGAACAACGTGAACACCCTCGTCTGGATTCAGATGATTCCCTTGATGTGGATTTTCTTACAAATGAAATGAAGAAGTACTTTGAAAGGATTGATATGAAAGAAGTGGTTCATATCACACTTCTCCGAGGATTTACGCCTCTCAGATAATTAACGCTCTTGTTCTCTCCCAGTATATCAAAAAATGACTATACTGAATCTTTGATAGCTGCTTATATTGATTCGATTATCCTACACACAAAGAGAAATGCATCGGCTGGCCTCCGATCTCTATCCAAGTTTCAATATACTCGAGACATAGAAAAAGGTAGTGTAGTACACCTTACGAGAGGAAGCAGGACTTCCTGCTTTCTCCACCATCTCTATACTAACAAATGGTCCAATCCCAATCAGTTTTTGATGAATCAATCAATATAGTGGTCTTCTCGGTAGAGCTAGAGTTTTCTTTGTTTGAAACCTTGTAGCTTCAAGCTCGATGCGGATATGCAAACCAAATCGAGCTTCAGTTCTGACACTTTCCCAGCGTTACTGCCCTTTCGCTTCAATCTTGTGTGGCTTGTAATTCATTTCTGAACTCCTCTAGATGCTGCGATCCAGGAACTTCGATTCCACAACCGAAGTGCATCTGTTTTCTAATGTGTGCTGATAGATTAGAATGGTGCAAATATCCCAGCGAATACAATCCATGCAAGCAATGTCTTTGCTACCAGACTCAGTACAATGTACATTCTTTCCCCGTATAGATAGTCCTTCCATTTACTGACTTTTTTGTACTGAAGAAGCATGTTCAATGCAAAGATGTTGAAGAGGAAGAAGTACATGAATATGATAATATACACAAATGTTGGTGGCTGAGTTTCAGCAGCACCAATTGCAGCTGCAAAGTATCCAAATAGCACAACCCATGGAACTCCTCCGGAAACACATCCGAGAATGAAGGGAGTCCAGTTTGTTTTCTCTGTGTATTGATTGAGTATCTCCATAAGATATCCAAACATTATCATCATGGCATTTAATACAACTATCATGACTAAGGACCAAAGGTCCCAGATTCCCAATAGGAATGTGATCAGGAAAATCATTACGGAACTTGAAACTGAATATTCATACCATCTGTAAGGATTCATTCCCTTATTGAGATTAGCTACATATTTTCCATTCAAGGGATATGCTATCAGAAAATGAGCTAGTGCTGACATCAGTGGAAATGATGCAAGAATCACTCCGATGTTTGTCAATGTGAAAAGAACCACAGGTGTTGGTTGCACTATAAACTCAAATGGACTAACACTAACAACCTCAAAATCGAGGTAGATTGTGTAAACATCCTGTGACCATTCCAAGGTCAGACCGAGGAATAACATTAGCATCCCGGTTATTAGATGAAGAACTCCAGCATATAGGTTGAATTTTTTCAGATATGAAAAAGAAATCGACGAACCAGACGGAGACTCCATTTTCCCTTCTGTAGTCATAATAATCGCTAACAATATGTGTAACTAGTTTATGAATCAAATGGTACGTTAGATTCTAACCAAGAAATTATTCTAATGATAAGTTGCATGGGATATAACCCTCACTTTCTTCAAGGACAATCTTTTTCCCTCAAAATAGGTATCTTCACTTGATTCACTTTGATAGAACAGATAAAACGAATTCAGCCATTTTCTGCATCTGATGGTGAATATGCAATTCTTGTGGAGTTT
>JAEOUM010000235.1 GCA_016839275.1 Candidatus Thorarchaeota archaeon | reverse complement strand
ATTTCAATGCTTATTCTAGGTTTCATACCGATTGTGTCAGTAGCACAGATTCCAAGTGCCGATCCAAACTTAGATAGTGTCTACGTTGATGTCATCGTTTTACCCAACGGGCGAATAAACGTGACATATTGGATGACTTTCACAGCAGCAAGTGGAGGGTTAGGTGGTTTCGATCTTCAGGGCATTCAAGAGACTACTCAAGCTGATCCTAATCGCGCTTATGCTGAGTGGGGTGGGCATCGTTATGACCTTATTGTTGGAAAAATATCTGGAGGATATGCTTTAGATTGGACTCCCAGAACTCCTGAAGGAGAGACGGTGCTTGTTGTTTTTGGATACTTTAGTACGAGCCGAGTTGTTGAAATGACAACTTCTTCAACCTACGGAGATCTTGGTGTTCTCAATTGGGCTCCTGTTCAATGGTCAATTGGTATAGATTATGAATCAGTGCAAGTAATCTATCCTATCGAAATGAATTCTTCATGGATTGAACCCAGTCATGGAGTTACTCCCGAAGGAGCAGATTATGCAGGGTATATAGAAGATGAGAATCAAGGCCTCTGGCGAGGCTCGTCTCAATATGCCTTCGATGAGTATAATCTACTTGCGTATCCATACGATGTTGCTGCAAGCCCGCGTTACTTCACCGTTAGTATGGCGTATACTAGCCTTAATGCATATGATCACTTCAGAGTATTTCACTATACGAATTGGACCTTCTATGCAGCATACGCAGAAGCCGGAGCGCTCGGTTATACAGCGAGTCCTTTCATCAATACTCAAGCGGATACTCGGTTCGATTTGGAACTTAGTGTGTTCAATTATGGTGATATAATACTTGAAAATGTCACAATCCTGATGACAGTCCCTGAGAACCTAACGCTTGTATCTGGATCAGTTGTTACTAATTTAGGTGACCTTTCAGGCGGTGAGGTTTGGTATCAGGTATATTCCCTCATCCCAGCAAATGTCCCTGCAGTACTCACTGTTAACTTCCTTGTAACATCCTCCTCATTGAACTCAAGTGATTGGTTATCGTTTTCGGTTGACATTTATGTCCAAGAGTATATTCCTCCTCTAATACCACCAAGCTATCTCATCTTCGGCTTTGGTGGAGTAATAGCACTAGGTATTGTCTACTATGGTTATCGAAAGGTCACCAAATCATATGGTGCTAATTGGAAGGCTGATGACACAACATACACGTATTCAACACCTGAGATTGCGATACAGACTTTTGGAGAACCCGGAGCAGTAGCTGAACTTGACCCAATCGAATCTGCTTTCTTCATTAATACAACGAGACAGAAACTGGTATCAATGATACTAATGTCCTGTGTACGAAAAGGGGCTGTGAGGGTATTATCGACAGATCCTCTGAAGATTTCGGTCACCGGTCTTCAATTCCATGATTTAACATACTATGAGGAGATGTTCATTGCCGCTATTGTGGATGATGAGCTAGATCCTGGAAAGATTGATGCGATGCTTGACGATCTTGCTGATAAAGTCCAAGAGAAGGCATGGAAAGCTGATTTCGAGGCTACAAAGGAACATCATGATGAGATGGTTGATGGTGCCTGGAGGGAGTTAGAGGAAGAACCTACACTCGATGGACGAACGGATTACTATTTCAATCGCCAATATCATAATAGTGGTTGGGCATGGTACTGGTTGTACATGCACCCGCGCCATGATAGAGATATTGGGAGGGTCTTTTCTAAGCCTGGAACTGCAATAGCACCTCCGCAAATTCCCGATTGGTTTGTTAATCTGTCAGAAGCAACAGGCAATGCTATCTCTAGTGCTGGCAGAGTTGTTGGGGATATAGCAACTGCAACTGGTCAGATTATGACTAATGTTACTAATACCATTGGAAGTGTCATTCAGAGCGTTGGTAATATCATCACTGAGCCTCTAAAGCCATTGATAGAAGGAACAAGTAGATGCGTATCCCATGACGCTTGTCACAGCGCCTGTGTATCCCATGATGCATGTCATAGCGCTTGTCATAGCGCCTGTCATAGTGCTTGTGTCTGTCACAGCGCCTGTCATAGTGCTTGTCATAGCGCCTGTGTGTCTGGAGGTTTCAGGTAGATGCCAGAGCCTCATACTACAATCTTCCATATCAGTGACATTCATGTTGGAGAAGATGGAGTTTCACTCGGTGATCTGAGGAAAGCTATTGATCGCATCGAGAAGAAAGCAAAAGACGTTTCATCGCCATTACTCGTAGTCACAGGTGATCTAACAACAGAGGGATTACGTGAAGAATATGAGGGCTTTTCTTCTGTAATAGAAGGTTTCTCAATCCCCCATGTCATTATACCTGGAAACCACGATGAACGTAACTATGGTTCAGCTGTCTTTGAAGAATTATTTGGAGAGAGGTTTAAGACATACCAAACAGAGCGAGTTGCGGTTTATGCGGCAGATAGTGCTGAACCTGATAATGATGCTGGACACGTCGGACGTGTCAAGTACAATGAGATTCGTGATTTCTTCAACAGCTCAAAAGACAAGTACAAGATTTTTGCGCTGCATCATCACTTAGTTCCTGTTCCACATACAGGAAGAGAACAGAATGTGGTAGAAGATGCCGGCGATGTCTTGGCTGTATTAGATAGTACTCGATGTTCCCTTGTCTTAAATGGGCATCGTCATGTGCCTTGGATCTGGAAACTCGGAGAAATGGTTCTCTGCAATACTGGAACACTACTCTCTAAAAGGGTCCGGGGAGCCTCGACTCAACTGCATTCACGAGTCGAGATAATGGAAGATAGTGTTCTCATTACTCTCTGTCACAAGGATGGCACAGAGAAAGTGCTTGCTAGCACTTCTTTGAGACTGTGATTTGCGAATTTTTGTTATTTCATTCAGTTATGCAAAGATCCATACCTGAGCGACAGATGATACATCTGTTAGAATATGTGGTGAGAAGACTACTCCTCTGACAACTACTAACGTATGTAATGTCAATGAGCTTGCATCTGCCCATTCAAATGCTACACCACCGGTACTGTCAGCTATTGTCACCACAGTAAGTACAATTAGAGTAATCTCTCCTTTCACAGTGACTGCAGTTCCGCTCTCCACAGTGAAATCATTAATGCTGCCCATTGGTGTTGTGCCAATGAGACCATCATGCCAGCCGACTATTGCGATGGAAACCACCGCAATCAGAATGATTACAATCAGTATTTTTGAGGTTGACTTTCCCTTCTTCTTTGGCATTAAAATCCCTAAATTCATGAGTAAATACTGACTAAAAAGATTGATGCCAAAGAGTAAGTACTAAAGGCGGTTCCTAACTCACCAAATATGGTAGAAATGGAAGTATCTGAGAGCTATGTTCGTCTGTGTGGCGAAGTTTCGAATTTTACGAAAGAAAGAACTGGGACTGGTTTTGTCGATGCCTACTTTGGTCCTGAACATCTAGCCCCTGAACATCAATCCAAGAAGAAGCATCCTGAGGAGCTTATTCACGAGATTGAGGAACTAATTGATTCAGTGAAACAGGAAATTGAATCTACAATCAGAGCTAAATATTTGATTGGTGATTGTCATTCAATGAAACTCGTGGTTGAATGGCTCGATGGCAAACGGATGTCCTATGCTGATCTAGTGCAAGGCATCTTCCATATTCCAATCAAACAATTCCCGGAATCTATTATTGATGAGAAGATACTCTCCCTTGACGAAGCGTTGGTTGGTTATTCCGGAAATGACCTTCGAGACCGTGTTGAAAAATTTACAAAAGAAGGAGAAATAACTGGCGCTGAACTCAAGAAGCTTGTTGAAACTGAGCTTCAAAGCAAGGCAAGGAATGTAGGGCAATTATTTCAGGACACGATTTACTCACTTATCGGAACCTCAGTCACTGACAATGGTGTAGAATATCAAACAGTTACTGGTGCACCTTGGAGCGGTTACAATTGGTACCAGAAAGGTTTCAAGTCTCTCAATCAATTCAATCTCGATGTTACATTTAACAAAAATTCTCTACAAGGGGTTATCTATCACGAATATGAACATCATGTATCTAATTTGTGGCGTGAGAAATATTACCTTGAAACTGGAAACTTGGAACTCTCAGTAGTGCCTCTGCACACAGGAAGATGTGTCGTTTCTGAAGGTACAGCTGATACTGCAAGAGAGTTTCTAGGAGTAAAAGAAGAAGACCCACATGTCGAAATTGAT
>JAEOUM010000234.1 GCA_016839275.1 Candidatus Thorarchaeota archaeon | reverse complement strand
TTCTTTTCACTTGAGTAAACCTAAAATGATTGTCCTGCGATGAACCATTGCTATCATAGGGCTGTGCGTTGATTGAGTCTAACTGCGAGAGAACTTTTACAACGGCTTGCAGAGGATACTGGCGTTACGTACCCTGTTGTCGCAAAACGGGTCAACCGAATGATGGAAAGGGGTAAGGGCCTTCTTGAGTCGGTTCAAGAGATTGCCGAAGAAAACAAACTCAATCCTAAGAAATATCGAATTGATCCTGTGAAGATTGTCGCTGAAACAGAAAAGATACTTCGTGAGGACTACACGCAGACCCTCATGATTTCAGCAGTTCTTGGGCAAATGGTCGAAGCTCGAGGTAAGAAACGGTTTCCTCCTCCAGCTTTTTTTGCATTCATCGAAATGCTCTCTATGGTGTCTGATGTACCCCGCGACACGAAATCTGAAACATCCGCTGAAATAGAGGAGCGTACAACTCGTATTATTGAATTGATGACAACACTCGTTTCTCTGCTGTGCGAGTGGTCTGAAAAAGGAGTCATTGGTGTTGCTACCGATTGTCCTGATTCGCTTCGTGAGGTAGCTCGTGCAGTCTTTAGGAAGACAAAGCTACTCCAAGGTGGTCTTTGGACCTGTATATCGTGTGGCAACATTGTTGAAGCGAAAGAGACCCGGGCACTAATGTGTCTTGATTGTGATAAGAAAATCTCATCTGCTCATAGTATTGAGGATAGATTTGAATCATTGGGGGGACGTGACCGCATAGGATATGGGCGGACTTCTGAATGAAGCTCTTTTTCAAATAGATAAGTTTAGATCAAGACCTCTCTTAAGAAGCTCTAATGCCAAGTCAACCTCTGATTGGTAGACGGATACATCATCCACTTGAAGTACGAGTTCTTGGTCTTTGGATTCTTCTAAAAATAGAATGACTGGGTCAAGACCTGCGACAGATCCAACACTGATTAACGGTGCGGTAATTCCATCGTAGAAATCAACTCGACCTAATGGAACATCCATTCGTTTCAGTAGGCGGTCTCCGCTCTTTGAAAGCACTTGACCGCATGTAAGACCATCATGAGTTACCATTGAAACGACAAATCTTGTTGGGATATGGCCTCTAATGTAAAATAACAAATCTGTCATCCAGTCATACTCTTTTATCATTACATCTCCAAAGATTATCATCGAATCATCAGCAGCCATTGCATGGACGGGTACAACTGGAGCTTTGATATCTACAGGATATCGGTTCCATGAAGAGAATGCTGGAGAATTGAATATCACAACACTCTCAAATTCATTTTTTTCGTAGAGTTGTCTACAAACTGCATGCCCTATAGGATTTAGCCCTAAAATGACTGAGTATGTTTCAGTGATCTTTCGCTTTTTATACACCTCAAGAATTGGTGAAATCCATTCCTGTTCAAACGTAGGCATTACGTTTACCCCGCATTCCTATTCTAACAGGCCTCTAATGACTGTTCGTGTTACTTGAATCTCATCTCAAAATAGTGATTGCATCATATTCTCAATATGTGGTTAATCCGATGAATTTATACGGAACGCTCGTTCGAGGCCGACTCGTCTAACACTACCGGTGAGTGCGAGTATGGACAAATACATAGAGAGTGTTTACAACAAAGTTGTCGAAAAAGACCCGGATCAAAAGGTCTTCCATCAGGCTGCATTGGAAGTACTCGAGTCTTTGGAGCCAGCAATCAAGAAGTATCCAAGGTATCAGGAATTCTCTATTTTAGAGAGAATAACTGAACCTGAACGAATAATTCAGTTTCGAGTACCTTGGAAGGATAAAGATGGCAAGATTCAGGTCAACAGAGGCTTTAGAATCCAATTCAATTCAGCAATCGGACCATACAAAGGTGGTCTTCGTTTGCATCCCACTGTGACCCAAGGTATGCTCAAGTTTTTGGGCTTTGAGCAAGTATTCAAGAATAGTTTGACAACTCTTCCAATGGGCGGAGCTAAGGGTGGTTCTGATTTCGATCCAAAGGGTAAGACTGATGCTGAGGTCGAGAACTTCTGTGAGAGTTTCATGTTCGAACTATATCGACACGTAGGTCAATTTATTGATGTACCCGCTGGAGACATCGGTGTAGGTGCACGTGAAATTGGCTACCTTTATGGAGCCTACAGAAAGATTACGAACAACCATGGCACCTGTGTTTTAACAGGCAAAGGCGGCGGTTGGGGCGGATCATTAATCCGACCTGAAGCAACTGGCTATGGTTGTGTGTACTTTGTGCAGGAGATGCTCAAGACCAAGGGCGAAGACATGAAAGGTAAGACTGTCTGTGTTTCAGGATCTGGCAACGTTGCTCAATATGCAACCGAGAAATGCATTCAACTTGGTGCAAAGGTCATTTCGCTGAGTGATTCTACAGGTTGGATTCACGATCCTGATGGCATCAATCAGGAGAAACTCGAATGGGTCATGGACCTGAAGAATGTCCGCAGAGGCAGAATCCAAGAGTATGCCGAACACTTCAAAGTTGACTACTCAACATCAGGAAGTCCTTGGAGCCTTAAATGCGATATTGCACTGCCAAGTGCTACTCAAAATGAAGTAGATGCCAAAGAAGCAAAAGCTCTTGTAGATAATGGCGTTCTTGCCGTTGGAGAAGGAGCAAATATGCCAACTGTTCCTGAGGGGGTTGAGATTTTCCTCGAAAATAAGATTCTCTATGGACCTGGTAAAGCGGCAAATGCTGGTGGGGTATCTGTTTCTGGTCTTGAGATGGCTCAGAACAGCCAACGCTTCTTCTGGACTCGTGAAGAGGTTGATGCCAAGCTTCATCAGATCATGCAGAACATTCATGCTAATGCGTACAAGACATCAGAGCTCTTTGGTGCAAAGGGTAACTATGTCATCGGTGCAAACATCGCAGGTTTCTTGAAAGTCGCTAATGCTATGATTGACCAAGGTCAATATGCATAATCAATTAGACTATGCAGGATTCCCATGGGAATCCTGCCCTCTCTTCTTTTTCATTATTAAATTGTTGAACTCAACTACGTATGATTTCTAGAAGCTCTGCAAGTCTACGTTTAATGTCAGACTCCACAGTTCGTAGTTCAGCTAGTTGGCGAATTTGTTCGATTCTCCCCTTTCTGTAATCGACTTCTGAGATTTTTCCATCTCTTCTCTCGCGCTCCATCTTATCTGACTCTGCATTGATTTCTGCTCTTCTTGCTTCAGTAAGATCAAAGCCCTGCTTGAGACTCATCCATTCAATCATGGCATGGCTTCTTTCTTCTTCCATTCGCTGTCTGCGTTGTTTCTCAATTTCCATCTGTTTAAGTTGGTTATTCGCAGCCCTGATTTCTCTTTGGATTTCAAAGAGTCTTGCTTCAACTTCTCTCTTTACCTGTATCATTTGAGTAGATACTGCCCACTTTTCACGATAGAGCACAATATGTTCCGATTCAGTAAGACTGCCGCTTGCTAATTTCTTATCTAGATTGTTCAACTCTTTTTGAATGTCACTCAATTGTGTTTTCAATTCATCATAGGACTTCTTGAGGGAGACCCATTCAACACTATATTGGCTTAGGACTTCTTTCGGGTCTACAAAGAATGTATCTTCAGACGACGCACCTTCGCGATGACTCATATTGAGATTAACTCCATTCCTTCACTAGGTTCCATTATCAACCAATGATTTAAGGCATTCCCCTTATCCCTTTTCATTTGGTCTGCTTCTTCCCTGGACAACCTATCCTCTTAAGAGCAAGTCTTACACATATCAATTCACTGTGAGTGCGATGAAGATTGAAAAACAACTATCACCCCCAGAAGAATTGAAGCAAAAACCCACAGATGTTTTGAAGGTACCTTTTGGAACTGTATTTACTGACCACATGTTTTCAATGCAATATTCTTCAGGAACATGGCACGACGCCAAGATTCATCGGTATGCTCCCCTCTCATTGAGTCCTGCAGCATTATGCCTGCATTATGGTCAAGGCATATTCGAAGGTATGAAAGCATACAGACGGGGAGAACGCATTCTTCTCTTTCGTCCCGCAAAGAACTTCGAACGTTTAAATCAATCGGCCCATCGAATGGTAATGCCAAATATTGATGTTGATTTTGCACTCGACGTTCTTATGGAATTGTTACGTGTAGAACATTCCTGGGTGCCAGACGTGGCAGGAAGCTCTCTTTACATCCGCCCAACAATGATTGGCACTCAAGCTAAGCTTGGTGTAAAGCCATCTGATGAATATCTCTTCTACATCATTCTAAGTCCTGTAGGACCCTATTTCAAAGAAGGCTTTAGCCCTGTTCACATTTATCTCAGCACGGAGCATGTTCGAGCTGTACGTGGGGGTGTTGGTGTTGCCAAGACAATGGGTAACTATGCAGCAAGTCTCTTTGCAGGAACGAAAGCCTCGGAAGTTGGTTATTCTCAGGTTCTCTGGCTAGATGCACTAGAACGTAAATACCTTGAGGAAGTTGGTACAATGAACATTTTCGTCAAATTTGATGACGAGCTTGTCACACCACCATTAAGTGGCACCATTCTAGCAGGGATAACTCGTGATTCAGTTCTGACACTCACAAAAGACATGGGTTTGAAAGTAAATGAACGTCAGGTATCAATTGATGAAGTAATAGAGGGTATCGCCTCAGGAAAGGTTGTTGAGATGTTCGGTTGCGGTACAGCCGCCATAATTGCTCCAGTTGGTTCTCTCTGGTACAATGACAAACCATACACAGTATCTAATGGAAAGACGGGCAAATTAACTCAACATATCTTTGATGAACTAACTGGCATTCAGTCCGGAGAGCGAGAAGATCGCTATGGATGGATTGTCGAAGTAGATTGAGAATCGTCTATAGGTCAAATTCCTCTTTCTCTGCATCTGAAACTTCTGGTTCTCCTGAATCAAGAATATCCCACGCAGGTGGAGCATCCAATGAAGGTTCTTCTTCATCCTCAGGAATCTCATATTGTTCCATTATCTCCGGAGGAAGCTCTTCCTCTTCTTCCTCTTCCTCCTCCTCATCTGGTTCCAGTAGTCTAAACTCTTTCACGAGTTTACCTTCTTCGATTCTCTCTAGGAGTAATCGAAACATTCTCTCTACTACGACGCTGCGCCCTTTAGCTTCGAACTCGATGTTACCAATTTCGAATTCAACTTCAGCGTAGTCAGATTTCTTGCCTTTCTTGTCTTTCGATTCATCCTCTGACATTTTTCACTACCTAGATTTCGCTATAGCTTTAACCTTAATAAACCGTGTAGGCATAACCCAAATATTGAATTCGCCAAAGCATTTTAGAGAGATTACTAATCATCAAATATTCCCGAGGTGGTCTATCTGCCGTCGCAATTGATTGTTGACATGAATCGATGCACTGGTTGTCGCATTTGCGAATTAGCTTGCTCTGCGCATCACGAAGGAAAGTTCCAGCCAAGTCTGGCTAGGTTGAAAATAGTGCGCTATGACGATTTGGGTTTGGACATTCCCAATGTCTGTGGTCCATGCGAAACTGCACCTTGTGTTGATATCTGCCCTGTGTATGCGATGCGTCGAGATCCTGTTACTAAGATGACCTATCTTGATGAAGAGAAGTGTATCCTCTGCAAATCCTGTGTTGGTGCTTGTGTAAATGGCGTAATTCTGCTTGACACGTTTCGAATGAGAATTATCAAGTGCGATCACTGTGGTGGTGATCCTGAATGTGCAAAAGCATGCCCTACTAATGCGATTACTTATGGTCCAACAACCTCATTGTCATCAGTCGACCGCCATGGTAAGATTATAGGCTACTTGAAAGAGATCGAACGTACTGATGTGGCTCAGGAAACAAGTGGAGCTGAGTGATGATGGCAAATGGTTACATGGGGAAACTACTTCGCGTGAACCTCACCGAAACAAAGTTCGAAGTTGATCCTCTGCCTACTGCTTGGATTAGGGAATATATTGGAGGAGATGGCTTTGGTGCAAAGCTTCTCTTCAGTGAGGTGCCTGGGAGAACAGATCCATTTAGTGAAAAGAACAAACTCATCATCGCGACTGGCCCAATAACAGGTACAATGTGGCCGATGAGCGGTCGAACAGTGTTTATCTCTAAAGCACCTCTCACTGGTATTTGGGGAGAAAGCCATGTGGGTGGATTTCTGGGTGCAGAACTCAAGTATGCTGGTTATGACATGCTTGTTATTGAAGGTCAGTCAGAAAAACCAGTCTACATCTATATTGAAGACTCAGACCTACAGATTAGGGATGCACGACAACTTTGGGGATTGACAACTGATAAGCTAACAGGCGCTATCAAGAAACTACATCAAGATCCTGATGTTCAAGTTGCTGCTATTGGACCTGCAGGTGAGAGACTCGTTCGATATGCATCTGTAATGGTCAATCATGCGAGAGCAGCCGGAAGGACGGGTATGGGCGCAGTTCTTGGCAGTAAGAACGTAAAAGGCATTGCAATTAGAGGTCATGGAGCAGTTGAAGTCCATGACCACTCCACCTTTATGGACCTGGCAAAAGAGGCGCATTCCAGAGTACGTAACAATCCCCAAGCACGTCAGATGGGCAAGTATGGAACTTGGGTGCTTACGGCAGTGAAGCAAGAGATTGGTGAGCTGCCTACATACAACCATCAGACTGGAGTTTTTAATGGTTGGGAGAAGTTGAGTGGTGATTACATTCGACCGAAATACACAATCGCTGACCGAGCTTGTTTTGGCTGCAGTCTGGGGTGTAAAAAGGTCAATTATGTACGAGAGGGTCCATTTGCTGGAACACTAGAAGAGGGGCCTGAATATGAGGGTCTCATGGCATTCGGTAGTTCACTAGGTATTGACGATTATGCTACGACTTTGAAAGCAAATCAGATTTGTAACAGATATGGCATGGATATTATCTCTGTAGGTGCCACAATAGGATTCGCTATCGAGGCATTTGTTAAAGGTGCCATCACTACGAAGGACACTGGTGGCCTCAAACTCAGCTGGGGTGATCGGGAACAGATAATTAACCTACTTCAGATGATTGCAGACAGGAAGGGTTTTGGTGACCTACTAGCTGAGGGAAGTAAGAGAGCAGCTGAGAAGTTAGGTCGAGTAACTGACAAGTTTGCCATTCACGTTAAGGGGATGGAAGTTTCAGGACAAGATGGGCGTACTCACAGAAGTATTGCTCTGGGTCATGCTACAGGAGCCCGAGGTGCTGATCATTTACGAAGTCTGGTCGTTGTAGATCAATTGGGGTATGAAGATGTTGCAGCAAGTCGTTGGGGAGCTGATAAACTTCCAGAAATAATTGATCCATATACTGAAAAGTACAAGGCCAATGCTGTATTTGAATCCGAGAACGCTTATTGTATTAGGGATACCTTGATAGTATGCTGGTATTCTGTTTCATGGCCCCCAATCTTCTGGATGGAGGACTTTGCTAGAATGCTCCCATCTGTAACTGGTGAGTCGTACTTGGGGAAGGTGGAAAATCTTACAAAGATTGCTGAACGTCAGGTGACCCTAAAACGTCTGTTTAATGCAAGAGAAGGCATAACAAAGAAGGACGACCAGCTCCCAGATCGATTTACCAAAGAGCCTATGCCTGAAGGTCCTGGGAAAGGTCAGACAGTCGATCTTGAACCAATGCTTCATGACTATTACGTACTCCGAGGTTGGGACCTAGAAACAGGCTTGCCAACAAAAGATACAGTGAAACGATTATCACTGGAGTGGACAAAAATCCACTCCTAGTGATTAAAACCTGTCACATTCTGATATAATCGACTCGATGTGACGATCCACAAGCAGGACACGCATACTGATCTGGTCCAGTCCAGTCAATCTGTTCCCAAGTCAGGGGTGCTCCGCAGTGAGTACATTTGTCTTTAATTACGGGCTTCACAAAAACAGTACTAGCTCCTGCAATTGTTGGTGCTTGCATATCTTGAGTTGTTTCAGTAGCCCTGAAAGTCGTTTCAACCCTGGCTGAATCACTTATTTCGTATTGACTCAGTGGATGATGTGGAACGATATAACTGAATGGTCTAATCAACCAATCCAGGTGTTCCGTCGGAGTATTGCTCCACGCGCGTGTTTGCCAGACAGTGATCATATGATCCTGTCTTGGTACACGTCCTCTCAGCTCAAACTTTCCAGAGGTCGCTTTAATCTTGATTTTGTCTCCCCTCGACTCGAATGTTTCAATCATGTGAAGTGGGAAGATGAATAATTTCTTGGTCTTCGCATCCATCTGATAGAGTCTAAAGTTAGTTAGAATGAAACTATCTGGAAAGTATGTGAAAACCTCCTCACCCTTGAGCCATGCAAAGGTTTGATAGAAATGTCGTGAGAATGGCCTGTGGAATCCAACTGATATCCAGCGGTTGTAAGGATGATCGGGGTGTATACACGGGACACCGCTGACTTCACATATCTTTCTCTGCCCTCCCATGTTGAGTCTTTCAAACTCCCTCAAGCCAAGTGCTGCGCGCATCTCTTCTCTCTTTGGCAATGCACCAACAAGATTCACAATTCCATTTGTGACCTTGAACATCGCTGAGTTTGGTGTCAGTTTGTACTCTTTGATAATATGGAGCGGAAGGCTGACACTTGTTCTTGATCCTCGATCGAACTGAATAAGTCTGTAATTTGTTAGAGTATACTCTTGATGCTGACTAAGTACTCTCTCATTCTCAATTGGAATGTAGGTTATATACGACACTATAGATTACACCTACTACAATAGACTATCCAAAAAGACTCCCAATCTGAATTAAAAGCTTGGTTGTACGTGACTGTAGTCCCTAAATTCAATCTACCCTTGCATCTGTCGAGGAATTGATATGTAAAGCACATCCTCGAAACCCAAGACACCGTGTCCACTTGGGTTCACGAGCTTAACATAATCATCATACACATCTTCAACTCTTACGTTGGGAATCTTCGCAAGTGTATCTTTTTGCATATATCTTAGATAGACAGTGAATGTTTGTCCAGTTGTCTTCAGGTCTTGAAAAATGCTCCGCCAGTCAGGCAAGTTCAGATTTCCTCCTTACTCGAACAATCATTCTCCTGACCATTTAATACTTGCTGCTGAGGTATTCAAGTCATAATCGACCCATCAAACGTGATTCTTGGTTTCAAATCAAGTTTAGTAAATATCATACTCACCAAATCTTGAACCTTCTCGCTATTATTACAATAAAACAAATGCGAAGTACAGTGGTTCGTGCAATCCGATGCCCCAAAACCTTTGGGTCCTGGATTAAACTCATCCATTCTTTCAAATCTCTTCGCAACTTGACACTCCATGGACTGAGTACTCTTAGCCCAAATCGCTGCCCGCAGATTTGTTGAATGACGTAACAAGGCATCGATATGCCAGTGAACAGTCTTTTCCTTTCGGAAGTGTCTACTAATTCGGTTCTCAAGGCTTGTAGACCCACCTCCCATAGCAGAGCCTACATAGAGCCATATCCCTCTTACAAATAGGAGATCTCCAAGAGCCTTTATGATGAGATGTTTATCTTCAGGAACTTCAATGACAAGTACATATACTCCTTTCATCTTTCAGTCTTCCTCCCACAGTTTTCTCGCTCCTAATGTTGACTTTGATGTGTTCCAATACCTGACCTGATTTTAGAAGTCATTCCAGATAAGGGCTACTCAGCGTCGATATTATCATAAGGAGTGGGATATTCATTGTAATCAGACAATGGCCGCTATAGAGATTATTCCCAATGTTCATGCCATTAGAGGTAAGTTTGCTGGGGAGTTTGGATTCATTGCGAGCTATCTAATAGTCAGTGATGGTGAAGCACTAGTCATAGATCCTGGTACTGCTGGTGATCCTGGAGATAGAATAGAGAGAGCGCTCAAGGAATTCGGATTGAATCATAAGAGTGATCTTATTGGCATCGTATGCACACATGGTCATCCTGATCATGCTGGAGGTGCGATTCGCCTGAGAAAGGTCACTGGTGCACCTATTATGATTCATGCAGATGATGCTGAATTGATTCGAAATCCTCAATCTTTCTTTGAAGAACGCTTACTTATGGATCGTGCAACTCGTCTTTCAATGAAATTGGATAAAGGGCCTCTCCGTGTAAACTACAAGGGATGCGAGCCTGATACTCTCTTATCTGATGGTCAAACTATACAGGTTGGTGATACTTCTCTTCAAGTAATCTTAACTAGAGGCCACTCAGCTGGTCACTGTGTATTATTTGATAGTACAAAGAAGCTTCTCTTCTCTGGAGATGAAGTAAACAATTTTCCGAACGACCCTCGTAAATTCTATGTGGATCTAAGTGGTAGCCTCATTTCCAAGATTGCCGCGATTGAACGTCTAGCAAAGCTTGGTGTAGAACATCTACTTCCTGCTCATGATGTCCCCTATCTGTTCGGCGAAGCCCGTCTACAATTCGGAGCGGTAGCTGATGGCGTAGTTCATCTCCAAGATACAGTCTTAACACACCTTGGCGCAAGGGGTGAAGCAGATATTGAACAACTTGTTTTTGATGTACGGCAGTCTCGAAGTGTGCCCATTCCAGAGAGTCTTGATTCCCTAATCAAGACAACAGTTCAAGTGACGCTCGAAGGATTAGCAGAAGCTGGGCTGGTCAAGAATCTAGGTAATGGCGTATGGACTAAAGTCTAAACGAGAGGCTACGCGCAAGCTAGATTCAAATGAAATGATAGAGGTTCTCATATTAAGACTATTCTCAACTTTATCCCTAGCTTGCTAGATATAGGAGAATACAAAGATGAGTGGTAAAAATCGAAGAGATGTACAAGCACAAAGCACTGTCGAAGCTATAAGAATGGCTTCCGCTTCAGTTTTGGGATCTACAACTGGTTTAGGATATCCAGTTGGAAGTGCAATGGGCACTGGAAGTATGCTTGAACAGCATTCCGAAGCAGTTTCAATGAATATTGCACCTCTCATCTTTAATGTACGAGATACATTACTCTCTTCAGAAGGGCTTGAATTGCTCTCAATTGAGTGGAATCTCGAGAGAACTCCGGGACCTGGAGTTCTACCTGAACAACTCGTAGTAGCCGGTGGGTCCGAAGGGGGTGTTGGGACTCACGTTTGCGTATTGAGTTGGGAGAAAGGTGTTGTCGATCCCTTCAAAATAGACCAATACGTGAAGGACCTATCGAAAAAACTGGGAGATATAGAAACTGCAGTTATCAACAACGAGCTCAATTATGATCTAGAAGGTCTTGCTGTCATCCAACGCTTTGCAGATCGGCTAAACAAGGTTCTATTCGTTGATATGCTTGATAGGCGATTTCAGGGCTCATGGGACTCATTTCAGGTTAAAGCTGAACAGATGGCAACAGAGGCTGTGGCACAGATGTCAATCTATGATGACTTTACACTTGTGCCGCCTGGTCTGAAGATTTCTAAACGAAAGAAGCTTGATTTCAGATTGCCATCGTTATCAAAGGGTGACGCTTTTGATCACTACCAACATCGTGTACTGACTCCGAGTGCGATAGAGCTATTGACAAAGACAGTGCCAGAAACAGGGCAATCAATACTTGATGAATTAAACACCTATGCATATGCCATGGAGGAAGCTGATGTTGCTGAAGGTGTGATTTCAGTTCTGAAGGAGTATCTCCAGAGAGAAACTGTGAACCTCGGAGATTTACAATCCATCAAGAGTAAGACTGCAGAGTTTGTGAGTTACCTTAACGATACTGTTGACGCTCTAGAGTCTGTTGTTGAACAGCATTCGAGTTCTGGGAAGAATCTAAGTTTTGAGGGACATAAAACCGCTCTTCTTGCAGATGTTGATGCAAACACTGATAGATTCGAAGGAATCAAACGTAAACTTGCTCAAATACTCATTATTCAGTTTATGAAGTCGATCGAGAGAGAGTCCCTCGAACTTGAGGAAATACGTGCATGGCAACTCAAGAGTACTCTAAGTTATTCGGTCGCTTATGCTAAAAGAGTAGCACAATACTTTGCTCAAGAATTTGACCACTATCTAATTGCATCTGCAGCAAAAGAAGCGTTCTTTACAGCACTCCGTGACTTTCGCCAAGAAATTGTTCAAGAGGGCATGGACTCCACAAACATGATGCTTTTTGAGAAATTCTATGCAGAGGTTGAATCAAAGATCAACGCATCATTTTCAAGAAAATCATTTCAAGGTGTTCAATATCATGACTTTGTCCAATTGATGGATTCAATAACGCGAGAGATGATTGAAACCTTCAAACACATTGATGTATGGAATCTAATTGATTTTTCAGATGTTGCGGAGATCGCTCGTTCCGAGATACAAAAGAAACATTCAGATCCTGCTGATACTGGGATGCTTACTCCAGGTGGTACAGCGCTCATGGATCTCTTAAACCAGTTTCAAAGTAGTGTGTCCGATATCATCCCGAATGTAGCTGATACAATACTGTCAAAACCTGTAATCCGAAGGATGATTGAGAAAATGAGGACTGAGGGCACCAGTCTAAGTGATGAACTATCGTTGGCAATTGAGAGCGCAGGTGAGAAGTCGGAAGAGTGGAGAAAGGAAGCAGTCACTTGGGTTGAGGGCTTCCGTGAAAGCGTAGACGCCTCATTATCTCTCCCTGAATCTCTGCTTGCTCTGTTGCAGTACGTGCATGAATTACTTAGTGAGGTTGTATCTCCAAGTGCAATTGCTGATCGGGTTAAGACGGAGGCGGATGCAAGAGAGGCCATCTACAAAGCTAAGCTAGATGAGTGGCAATCACTTTGTAATGAAATTAAGCGTGAGAATGACGCAATTCGAGAGAATAATAATAGACGTGACGAACTCATTAACGAAGCCACACGTCAGTATGAAACTGAGATGTCAGCATACGAGCGAAAAGTTCGTGAATATCAGGAAAAGGTAGAACAGAGAAAAGTTCTGGCTGCTAGTGCAACTGAAGAGGGAGCAATATTGCCCGAACTGCCGATGGAACCAGTTCGGCCTTCATCTCTTGAACCACGAATTGAAACCATAAAAAGAGATCATCCAGTTCAGCAAGAGAAATCATTTCCTCCTGAACCCCAACCAGAACCTACTCTTCACTATTATGTTGAGCTACGAGATCTTCTCTACGACAAACTGACAGAATTGAAAGAACGTGAAACTAGTATGGAGGAAACTTTTGCGCGGAGAATCTTGAGACTGCAGGCAGAGGGAATGGGAGCCGCTGGCACAATCAACATTAACATAGGCGATGAATTTCTTGAGCACCTCATGGGTTCACGAATTCGAGGTCTAGGTCGATTACTTCCTCGTATCTCTCGTGTCTTCTTGAGAAACCCGAAGATATCTGATCTTCTGTATCTCATATCCTATGAACATCATGGTGATATTTTGACGGTTTCGATTGGGAGTACATATTTGAGGTGAGTTTTATGGCAAGTTCTTGGGTACTTAAAACACGACAAGGTAGCGAGGCTGGTAAAGAGATACTTCTTCGAGAAGCTTTGGTCACACATATGCGAAGTACAAGGGATAGGCAGCTCTTTGCAGAAACACTCATAGAAACCCAACCTCTTGAAGATGTGTTCTCCTTCTTTGCCTCCTTCTATCTTCATAGCTATCAAGGCATCCGATTACTAAAAGCATCAGATTCTCCTGAGTTGACAGCAGATGGAAAAGATGATCTTGGTCAAGAAGAACGTCGACAATTGGAACTAGAGGTTCGCCAACTCCTGGGTGCTAAACAGCGTGAAGAGATTGATGTCGCTCGCATCTCAAGCGAACTTACCATCCGCCTCTGTGACGAATTGGGTGGAAAGGACAATTCGACTCCTGAAGCATTGAACAAGATAATCTCTCTCGTAAAAGAATATCTTCAGAAAATTCCGTCAGATTATACCCCCAATCATGATATTGATCTAATAATTGACATTACTGGATGGGGTGCTCGATGGCGGGATGAGCTCTACACTAAAGCCTCCGGATTAAAAGAGAGTGC
>JAEOUM010000233.1 GCA_016839275.1 Candidatus Thorarchaeota archaeon | reverse complement strand
TACTAGGTCTTGACTTGCAAGAAGACGTTGACACATTTGATAATGATGGCAGATATGATTCAACAGTCCTAAATGGCATGGGTGTGATTTATACAAACCAATCGGACATAGTCTATTGGAATGATGGATATAGTGAGAGTGATGCTTGTCCGTGGGGATTCATACACAATGGTCTTGATTATTTCTTCTACAACAATTCTGTTGTGATTGCTGCAGCACCTGGACTGGTTGAGAATATCGAGGTTCGCAATCTGGAAAACAGCACTTTCTACAAGGTGGGGGTGAAGATTAAGTTCAACGAGTCTGTAACGATAGAATATGGTTTTGAAGGGGAAGGAAACGAAACCTTACGGGCGCAACAAGTGGAAATGCTTGGAATAGAGGTTGGAGATTGGGTCGCCAAGGGAGATCCGATTGGTTACTTTCTCAGACCCTTAGAGTATGACCACGTTCACTTCAGTGTATATTTCAATGATGAAGCCATCTGCCCAAGACTTGTAATGGGGCAAACTGATTACAATGAGATTATGAGCCTGATACAAGCATTTCATCAAACATGGGAACTTTGCTATCCGTAAATAATTTCGGAGTAGTGTCCATCTTTTTTTTGAGCCTATCGAGAAACCATGTCAAAAATAAGTCGATATATCCTGAGTTAGAGTCGGGTTATTTTCTTGTGCCTTCCACTTGTCCTCGCAGACCTTCTATCAGATGAAGCCCGCCACCATTCATTCGGTCCCATATTACTGATTGCTTTTCTGGCAAATTTGGCATATTCATATCAGGCTCGCCCCAACCAGAGTGGATTACTGTAAACCTTGTTTTGCCTTGATGATCCTCAAGTTCAAAATAGACTTTCCAGCCATAGGTATCCCAGGTAAAGGAGAGCAATGTCCGAGGAATTATTTTAGTTACTTTACACGGTATTGCGCCAAAGTCGGTATGAAGAGTAAAATCATCTCCTAAAATTGGTTTAATATCATTAGGCGTAAACCATTTTGATAACTCCTCAGATTTTGTAATCGCATTCCAAACTTTTTCTCTTTTAGCTTTGATATCTACTATTTATCGGATGTCTGGTAGTCTGTCCTTATTTTTCATTTTATATCCTTAAAATTGTCTATGAAAACTGGTTGATATCATTTCTAATATGCGTTGTTTTAATGCTCTCAAGAACTCAATACATCATACGAGAAGTCTATATCTATAAATTACAATATTCAATAGTAGTAATAGAACTCCTAAAGAGGTTTCAGACCAATCTAATGGATGGTACAAACATGTCTCAAGTATACATGCGGGTAAGTGAAACACATGAGCACTATGTTGTTGCAATGTGCGACAAACAACTTCTAGGCAAGACCCTCACTGAAGGTAAGATCAAGTTCAAAGTGAGTGAAGAGTTCTATGGTGGCGAGTTAGTGGACGTAAAGACCTGCCTCAATCACCTAGCAAAGGCGACGATTGCAAACATGGTAGGGAAGAAGTCGGTCCAGACCGCCATCAATGCTGGTCTTGTGCATGAACAAGCTATTCTCTTCATTGAGGGTCATCCTCATGCACAATGGGTCAAGCTCTGACAATCAATTCTGTGTACCCTAATAATCTAATGACTGTGAGAGCCCCCACCAGAACATAACCCATCACTACCCATCATCTGGCTATGGCCTGCAATGTAGTTTTCGACTGCTTGTCCAACTGTCCCGCCCTCTCCTCGAACCACAGTCAGCCCAACATGCTGAGCTGCCATAAAGGGTCGCATTCCCATACCCATGGTTATCAGAACGTTCACACCCATCTCTGCAAGTCTGTTCACTGGCTCTGCACAGCTACCGTGTGGACCGTTTTTCACACTCTCTACTTCTATTATCTCTCCATCTCTCACTGTTGATACAATGAATGCTTGACAGTGACCGAAATGACCACTCACTGGGCTATCAAGTCCGTTGTCAATGTCTGCAGTTACAGCTATCTTTTCAATGCTCATTTATCATCACCTTGTCGTTTGCTCTTATCCCACCTAAGCCATCGTAATCTCTTTGATCCACAGGTCTTGCAGGTACTCTTATCTTCGGCATTCATGTCCATAGAAGCACCGCAGTCTAAGCACTCGAGTAGTCCACTTCCGTCTGCAAGGACATAGCGCCCTCCCTCAATGCGCAGGACGAATCCCTGCACAATCCCTTTTGCAATCTTGCTTCTTGCAGATGATAAGATTCTATTGAAGGTTGGTTGGCTTACCTGCATTGTTGTACTTGCATCTCGTTGGCTCATCCCCTCAAAATCTGCAAGTCTTATTGCCTCGAATTCATCTATAGTGATTAAAATCTCCTCAAGTTCCTTTGCTGGAATTCCTGCGGGCTTATAGACAGACACAGGTGGCTCCCGTGTGACAAGTCGATGCCGTTTTCTTCGAGGCATATGTTCACGCTCCCTCACACTAACAAAAAAGTTGTGATAGTATCGGAATCTGATAGCTGTGTACAATAGTCCACGTTTTAAGGAGATTTGTATCGAATAAAACGGTTGATTCAGGTGACAGCACCGTGTTATTTGTGTGGGAAACCATCAGTACTGGAAGGTCTCTGTGCTGATTGTTTCAATGATGGGCACCCCTTGATAGAGGTCTCCACGCCACTCACGTTGCTGGCATGTAAAAAATGTGGGTCTATCAAGCTAACTGATGGTTGGAAAAAGATCGCAGGTGATGGCATTCATCATGACGATGTTGGGGACGTCCAGATTGAGCTCCTTCTAGAGCGTTCAATAAAGATACTAGGCAAAGACGTGCAGATCACACTTGAGGATGAGCGGAAATTAGATAGAGTGACCCATACGATTCTGACTGCTACGGGTAGGTCGCATGAGAGTCTTGCTCCACATGATGAGAAGTACAATGTAGAGATTCGGTTTAGATATGGTACCTGCGAAACTTGTGGGTTGATGAGTGGTGGATACTACGAAGCAATCCTCCAAGTCCGTGCTGACGGACGTGAACTGACCGACGATGAAAAAACAGCCCTGACGCAGACGGTCACAGACATAACAGTTGCAAGGTACAAGTCTGATGATAAGGCCTTCATTACAAGCACTATTGACGATAGGTATGGTATTGACTTCTATGTGGGGTCAGAAAATCTTTGCAAATATCTCGCTGATGAGTTTGAGATGCAATATCTTGCCGAGAGAAAAGATAACTACAAACTTGTGGGCGAGGAGAAGGGCGGTAAACGAAAATACCGAATAACAATTCTGATCAGACTACCGCGGTTCACAGTAGGAGATTTTGTGAAAATTAATGATAATCCCTGTGAAATAGTGGCTATGGGCAGAAATATGTTGACCTGCTACGATCTGAAGCAAAGAGAACGATTTTCAATTAACCCAAGGAGTGCACGATGGCGTACTCTGGAGTTTCTTGCTCCTCAGTCAAGCCGTCGTGAGTTCATGATCACTACATTTTCTTATGGGCAGCCTGTGCAGATGATGGACTCTGTCAACTTTGAAGTCGTAGAAGTGGAACAATCACTATTTGATTCTGAGATTACTATTGGGGATAAAATCTACGCACTCCAGCTCGATGAGGAGCTGTATATACTTACAAAACCCAGCCAGTTCAATGGATAGGGCATGCTTGTTCTCATATCAGACATTCAATTCAATACGCTTAAATGTGTCCCACCGGAATGACCAGTTATCGCTTGAGGATTCACATCCAGCGATAGACCGGAGGAATATTTTGTCCTATAAGAAACGAGGTGGAGGTCCACCTGCAGCAGGCTCAGCCGAACCAATGAGAGTCAGAACGCCGAATAAGAACGAGGGAGAGATGTTCGGTATCATCATCCAGATGCTTGGTTTTGACAGAGTTCGTGTAAGATGTGAGGATGGCAATATCAGAGTTGGTCGTATCCCTGGCCGTATGAAGAAGAGAGTCTGGATGAGAGTAGGCGACACAGTCCTGCTAGCTCCTTGGGATTTCCAGACTGATGAAAAATGCGATGTGGTCTACAGATATAGAGGAAACGAGCTTGAATGGCTAGAAAAGCGTGGAATCCTCAAGATGTTTTAGCGAAGATAATCCTTTTCTGAATTGCATGGAATAATATATGTAAAGTATCCAGAACATCTGGGATGGCATTTACAATTGAAACGGGCAGAAACTAAACATGATCAACTTCAGTCCGAGCTAGACCGGCGGAAGATGAAACGTCGAAAAGACGATGATGAGTTCAAAGTAGTAGAGGGTGTGATCGATCCTCCTACAATGAAGATTCTTTATAGACTTCTCAGCAGGGGTATTATTACTGCACTACATGGTGCCATCAGTACCGGGAAAGAAGCAAATGTGTATAGAGGTATTGATGCAGATGGTCATCCTCTCGCTGTGAAAATCTATCGTATCAGTACTGCAGAAACTGATTTTATGTTGGAATATATGATTGGTGATACTCGGTTCAAGAATGTCAGACGACAAAGCAGGTCACTTATTCCTCAATGGGCAATGAAGGAGTTCAAGAATCTTCACAGATACTACGATGCAGGAGTACGAGTTCCAAGACCTATTACAATAGAACGAAACGTAATGATAATGGAATTCATTGGCGATGTGAAAAAGTCAATTGCGGCACCCCTCCTGAAGAATGTTGCAATTTCCTCCCCTGTATCCACATTCAACAAGATAATCGGGATGATTGAGATTGGATATACAAAGGCAGGATTGGTTCACGCTGATCTTAGCGAGTATAACATACTCTGGGCTAATGGTCCTGTATTCATTGATGTGTCTCAAGCCGTACTCATCTCCCACCAAAATGCAAAACAGTACCTCCTCCGTGACATTCAAAACATAATCCACTTCTTCAAGAAGCTGGGCGTAAAGGCAGAAGCGCCTGAAGTAATTGCTCGACATATCATTGCAGCTGGTGAGAATTAGAATGTCTTTCAAAGAAACAATCAGAGTGCCTGTCGATCGAGTTGGTGTTCTCGTTGGACGCAATGGTAAGGTTCGCAAGCGGATTCAGCAATTGACAAACGTCAATCTTGATATTGACCCTGAAGGGATTGTGACAATAAGTAATCCTGTCCAGTCTGAGGATCCTATTCTTGCCTGGAAAGCACGTGATATAGTTCGTGCGATAGCTCGAGGATTTAGTCCAAAGAACGCTTTGACGCTTATCGATGAAGATATGATGCTTCTCGTTATCTCATTGCGTGAGGTAGTAGGGACATCACCAAACCAGTTGAAACGTGTGTCTGGAAGAATTATTGGTGAGAATGGTCGTACGAGAAGGGCAATCGAACAGATTACAGGAACAAAGGTCACTATCTATGGCAGAACAGTGTCCATTATTGGAATGAATCCTGGTTTGGATTATGCCCGACGGGCAATTGACATGCTCATATCTGGTGCACCTCATAGTGCAGTATATTCTCGACTTGAAAGGATGCGTCGTGAAATGAACCGACAAGAAGCTGAGCTCTGGGAGATTACTGACCTATAGCTGTGTAATACCCCCTCTAATATCGCAAGGACCCCAACAGACAATCGAACAATATGAGTCAAAAAGGTCCCATGGAAATAGCATTCGAGAGCATCTCTCCAGCTGAATTCTTCTATAGAAATCGTCAGTTAGCTGGGTTCGGCAACTCTAGCCAAGCAATCTATTCCACGGTCCGAGAACTAGTCGAAAATAGTCTAGACTCGTGCGAGGACGCTCAGAGATTACCCTCAGTCAAGGTCGAAATGAGCTGTGAAGATTCAGATATCATTCGAATCTGTGTTTCTGATAATGGTACGGGCGTTGCTGAAGAGTATGTATCTAGAGCCTTTGCCAAAGTGCTGTATGGGAGCAAGTATCACAACAGGCAACGACGTGGAACCTTCGGTCTTGGTGTAACCATGGCAGTGCTTTATGGTCAGATCACCACGGATTCTCCTGTTCTTATTCATACACAATGTTCTGGTTTGCAAGGGAAGGAGTATACTCTCTTTATCGATGTTGAAACTAATCAACCAATTGTGGAGTCAAGCCGTCCTCTTAAACGTGAATTTGATGGGACCTCCGTCACCGTACAACTTCGAGGAGACCTAAAGAGAGCTCAAGAACGAATTGTGGAGTATATTCGTCTCAGTACTATTTCTACTCCGCATGCGCAGATTCTCTTAGAAATAAATGGTACAGAATCCCTAAAATCTGGGAGATGGTGGGATACTGTTCCTCCTCCTGTTCTCGGTTCAAATCCGCATCCTAGAGCAGCTGATTTTGAGATGTTACGAAGATTAGCGCAGACTAATGGTGAGAAACGTCTACAAGACTTTCTAGTATCGTCATTTCAGAAGGTTGGTACGAAGACATCATCCCGCTTTCTAAAGTTTGTATCATTTGATCCAGCACAAAAGGTCAGTTCACTCACACGAGATGATTTTGGTCGGTTAAGTACTGCTCTTCGCAAGTTCGATGGGTTTGAGAATCCCGATTCAAAGAGTCTGAGCCCTATAGGAAAAGAAGCATTTCTGGCAGGCATTAGATCCACTTTCAGCATCTCTTCTCAATATTACTCGAGTAGAGGGCCATCTGAGTGGCAAGGTAATCCATTCATTGTAGAAGGAGTAATCGCAATCGGAGATGATTTTCCCCGTTCAGATATTCCTGCAATATACCGCTTTGCGAACCGTGTACCCCTCCTCTACGATTCCAGTGAAGATGTCTTAACAAAGACCGTCAAGAAAGTAAACTGGAAGCGCTATAATGTGACATCTTCAGCGCCTGCAGCACTCCTACTTCATATCTGCTCCACACGTGTCCCTTACAAGGCTGCAGGAAAGCAGTCCATTGATACGATTCCTGAGATTGAAATCGCAGTCTTATCTCTCTTGAAAGACCTCGGCAGAAAACTAGGCAAAACAGTACGGAAGAGTGAGAAGGCTCTACGAGAAAATAAGAAGATGCGTGAGTACGCAAGATCATTCAGGCATCTAGCAAAATTTGGAGCTGCCCTGGCCGGAGTTGATGAGATTCCCAACACAAATCGCCTTGTGAAGCAGTTATTTGAGGTGTATCCCGATGAATGAGGACAACCAGGCTTTGCACAAATTAACTAGCCTTGGTAAAAAAATACTGGATCCAATTCTTGCAGATAGATTTCCTGTCCTTGAGGTTCCTGACAGAAATACCAGTAACATCGTATACAACGCTAAACAAAACAGGTTTGTTCTAGGTTCCTCTACCAATCGCCGAGACTCAAGCAACATCAATCACATCCGAAGTTTTACCCAGCTTGCTTGGGTTGCAAGTTTCGCAAAACAGCTCCTAGAGGCTTCTAGAACAAGTTCACTTCGTGATCTCTATTACTCAAGTGAAGCATTTAATGTGGTCTTCAAGGACCAAGCTGAATCAGATCGTATTGTTACAGATTTGGAATGTGTCACAGGACTTCCTCGTGAAGCTTTTGGTATATTTCCTGATGAGCACTCCTCTATTTACGGTAGAGTAATAATGAGGTACAGTGTTCCCGGATATAATGGTCGTGAGATTGATCTGACTATTAGCCCTGATGGACTACCAATTGGCCCAGCTCTGATGACTGCTGAGCCCATTAAAACTGATGCTGAGATTGTTTTAGCGGTCGAGTCCGGAGGTATGTTTTCACGCCTTATCGAAACAAAGGCTTGGCAGACATTCAAAGCAGTGTTGATTCAACTAGGAGGTCAGCCTCCCCGCGCAACAAGAAGGTTGATTCGGACTCTCAATGAAAAGCTCAACCTGCCTGTATACATGTTTACTGACGGAGACCCCTGGGGGATGCATATTGCACGAGTCATAATGTCTGGCAGTGCAAATTCAGCCCATATTGAAAATCTGACAACTCCTGAAGCAACATGGATTGGGGTAACGCCAAAAGATATTGTATCCTACTCTCTACCAACTGAGAAAATGAATAATGCCGACCTCAAGAGATTGGACGAGCTATCAAGAGACGTTCGCTACTCTGAACCAGAGTGGCAAAAATACATTGAGGACTTTCGGAAGTTGAGGGCAAAGGCTGAACAACAAGCCTTCAGCAGGTATGGGATGGACTTTGTTGTTGATACTTATCTCTCAGATAAAATACTCTAGATCCAACCAACTCCTTGAGGATATCCAATTACCAAAAGCAGAACCGCCCCATAAACCAAGATAGCTTGGAATAAAATTAGAAGTGCTACGTTCCTTCTCTCAGTCATATTCTTGAAGAAATGTGGCAGGATCCAATACACCGTGAATGGACCCACAACATCCAAAGTTCCGTCGTCTCTTGGCTTGGCGAACTTAGTCCATTCAACATTATTCCGTTTTGTATAGATCCTATAGATGATATAGAGAAGGAAGTTGATGGCAAATGGTATGTACATCAGAATGGCAAGTCTATCCATGTTACCTATGATTAACGCGGCAGCCATGGTGGCTCCCATTGGCAGGTTTCCTACATCTCCTGTAAGGATTTTTGCTGGATATCTATTGAAGATTAGAAACCCCAACGAGGCTCCAAGGAGTGCTGCTGCAACTATCCCCGCCTCTGTCTGTGCTGCACTCACTGTATGACCATCAAGGTATGGCATGAGAATAATGTATAGAACAAGACCTGATGCATTAACAGCACTCAGCCCAGCTTCAAGTCCATTCATACCAGCATACATGTTGGTAGCATCAATAATGAAAGTCATCATAAGTGGGACTATCACGAGCGCATATGCGATGCCAAAATTGACAGTGCCTATGAATGGAATTGTTATTGTTGGTGTTCCC
>JAEOUM010000232.1 GCA_016839275.1 Candidatus Thorarchaeota archaeon | reverse complement strand
TATCGTGAAAAAACCAAGTAGAAATCTAGGTGTTGGACGTTCATTGATGTTGACATCTGAAGAGATTGGATTGGAAAAGGACTACCTGAAGATTATTCTGAGCACATTTGTGGACAACACCGTCGCTATTGAACTCTACAAAAGGCTGGGGTACCGTGTTGTAGGGATTAGGAAGAACCATTTCAATATGCCCAATGGCTTTATAGACGAAGTACTTATGGAGAAAGAGCTAATCGAACAATAGGTAGAGTGCGTACAATGTGGCGAAGAATTGTTGAATTCTTTAGAGACTCTCCACAGAGACTCAGAGTAGCTCAAGCCATAGTAAGTCATGGATTCAGTGTCGATGGACCCGGTGAGATCAAATGCGGTAATATAAGAATCCCTTTACAGTCTCTTGGAAATGCGCTTAACATTGATAGGCGTACTGTTCGAGCAACGACGGAGGATATCTGTACAGAAGATGATCTTTGTAAGTTCTTTAAGGAGCTAAAGCCAGCTGGCCCATCCCTTGAAGGTGTGAGAAGAGTTCTAGGATATGGAGTTGTCACCATATTTGTTGAATCTCCCGAGAATCCAGGAATTCTCTCTGAAGTAACATCAATGATTGCAGGGTATGGAATTCCAATACGGCAGGTCATAGCAGAGGATGTGGCGATATATCCTGAACCTTGTTTGAAAGTGATAACGCAAAATCCACTTCCTGGACGGGTCATTGAGACTCTCGCAGCAATAAAGGGTGTCCGAAAGGTCATCATTGACAAGTAAATAGTGTCCTAATACCCAAACTTGAAAAGAGCCTCCATTAGCGAACAGAGGAGTGTTTTTCGAATGGAGTCAGATTCTGAAGCAACGTCATGTGTTGAGACCATTGCAGATGTGGTCACTGAAAACAGTCATGGAGGCATGTATCAAGTTGTGATGCTCGCAATTTCTCTGAGCATTCTGCAGATAGGCTTTGGTTTCGTAACTCCAGTTTTTCCCGTTTACATCACTGAATTAGGAATGGGTGGGATTGAGCTTGGTGTTCTAGCGGCTTCATTTGCTTTGACACGCATCATCCTAGCTGGTCCTCTTGGAGGTCTCTCAGATAGAATTGGCCGCAAACGGGTTCTCGTATTCTCTTTGCTAGGGTTTGCATTTGCTAATGTAATCTATGCTTTCGCACAAGATGCGATAGTCATGATTGCAGCCCGGGCCTTAGAAGGAGCAGTATCTGCTGGTTTCTTCCCAGCAGCAAATGCCTTTGTTTCAGATATGACAACGCCCAAGAATCGAGGTACTGCAATGGGCTATCTAAGCACTGGTAACATGGTGGGCTTTGTAGTAGGCCCGGTTGTCGGTGGAGTACTTGCAGAATACCTTGGTATCCGCCTGCCTTTCATCATAGCTGCGTTGGCCTCTCTTCTTACAATGTTGCTTCTTTACCTTCTCATTCAAGAACCAATAAAGAAGGCTACTGAGGATGGTCGAAGACACCCTAAGATATCATTCAAAGAAGTGCTCTCTCGCGCCTATGTTGCATACGGTGCTCTCGGCGTAGCAATGTTTGCAAATATGTTTGCTATTGGCGTCTTGGAAGTAGCCTTCATGCTTGATGCAGTAGCTCGGTTTGGAATTGGCCCCCTAGAGATTGGTGGTTTCTTTGGAGTCATTGGTATCTTCATGATTATAGGTAACATCGTTTTTGGAAAATTATCCGATATCAAGGGTCGAAAGTGGCTTATCGTACTTGGTGCGATTATTGGTACAATCTCCATGCTGATGTTTGCGGCAGCTACAGATACAAATGCATTCTATCTTGCTGGAGCAGTACTCTCACTAGGAATGTCAATGCGTGGGCCTGCAATTCAAGCAATGATTGCTGATTTGACTAATCCAAAAGCCTATGGTAGTGTCATGGGGCTCTTTGGAGCTATAAGTAACAGTGCTTATGTAGTCAGTCCGACCATGAGCGGTTACCTCTTTGATCTTAATGGAAATGCAATATCAAGTCTCTTTATAGCTGGAGGGGTTTCTCTTGCTGGTGGATTTGTAGCAGCAGTTGCACTTCCCGGAGATGGTTCTTCGTTAACCGAAATAAAAACTGAAGCTGTTTCAGATACGATTGAAGTTCAATAGGACGAGTAGTTCCAGACCACTCTGAACAAGTAGTTGGAAGCTCAGAGAGTAAAATATTTATGTAAAGTTTACTATACGTTAAGTATACTTTACATCTCGTGCTGTGATTGCGGTGATTGAAAACAGACTGAAAGAACTTCGAGAACAGAAAGTAAAAACCGTGACCAATTCAAGTGAATGGACTCAAGAGAGCCTAGCACTAAGAGTAGGCGTGACCCGACAGACAATCATCGCTATCGAGAGAGGTAAGTACAACCCAACCCTCGAACTTGCGTTCAAGCTCGCAAATGAGTTTGAGGTAACGATTGAGGAGATATTCAGCTTTAGGAAGGATGAAGATGGAGCAAAATCAAATCGCAGCTAATGTCTGCGTCGCTAGCATTGGTATTGTGTTCATACTTGTAATGTTGTGGTTTCGTCCAGATAAAACTCTAGAAATGCTTATTCCTGTGTCAACATCTTTAGTACTTGTCATTCTAATTTCAAGAAGGACAAAATTTGATGAACGCAAAGATGAGCGGACTATCCAGCTTATGATGCTTGGAGCAAGAAATGCATTCTTCTTTCTATTGTTTGCCATGCCTATGCTCGCGACATTCAGTTTTACTGGCATTATTCTAATCGACGCAGCTGGAGCCTTGATGCTCCTTTATCTAATCGCCATCGGGATTGCTTGGATATCGTTCCTATACTACTACTGGCAATAATCAGACAACTGTAGCTGCAACGTATGCAACTACACTCTTGTTATCACCAGTGATATCTCCTGAGCTCGTATATTTCAGAAGATTGAATCTAGTCGCGCCACGTTCATTTGCATACACCATAGCAGCAGCGATAGGCCCAGCTCCGCAAATACTAATACGATGGCTTTGAACGAAATCTAGGAATCCCTTAGGATCCAGATACTCTAGATATTCCATTGCTTGATTGTCCTTCTTCTTCGCACTCTCTGCAGTTTCGAAATGAGTGAAGTCTGAACTAGCAATAACAAGGATATCGTCCTGCTCAGCCAATCTAGCAATCGTCTTTCCGACTGATTCACAAACACTGTATGATTGGTCAGAGACGCATATTGGAATGAAACTCACTTCAGGTCCGAATATATATTGTAGAAATGGAACTTGTACCTCAATCGAATGTTCGCTGCTGTGCGCAATACAGTCATAGGTTGCATGTTCATTCTGTTCCACAATGGCTGATCCAAGTCCGCTATCGTACTTGGCTTTTCCAAGTGGTGTACCCCAGTCCTCATTACAGACTGCGAGTCTCGCGCCCATCCCTGTATGATTAGGTCCCAAGATAACAATATGGTCAGGTTTTCCATCTTCGTATATATTGAGGTATGTATGAGCTGCTGGCATTCCTGAATACATATAGCCTGCGTGCGGTGCAATTGCAGCTTTTATGCCTCTCGTCTTGCCAGCTACACCCTCTGGCAATCGGCCCGGACCATATTTACCCAAAAAGCAGTTCTCAATCCGTTTTATGAGCAGATCCTCTTTTCCTTCATAGAATCTTCCAGCAACTACAGGCATTCTTGTCATTGGCTCTCCCGTGAAGTATTATGGTCACTCCACGAGAAAAGCCTTTGGTCTCCTAGTGAATTCACGTTCTTAGTGCTTTTTTAATGAATTTGACCGAGGATGCCATCTTCACTTGCGCAGTGGATTTGTCAGTCATATTTCGAATACTGACTTCACCCTTCTCTACATCACGCTCACCAATTATTACAATCAGTTTAGCATTCTTTGTGTCAGCCTGCTCAAGGGACTTCTTGAGAGCCCTCTCCATGATATCAACCTCGCAAGATATACCCAATCGCACAAGGTCTGTTTGAAGTGCCATTCCGTATCGGATCATTGATCGTGTCAGCGGAGCTATATACACATCTAATTGATGATTTAGATCTGCCTTAATGCCTCGTGCTATCACTACTTCTATCATTCTTCCAATCCCAAGAGAAATGCCAGTTGCAGGTGTAGGAGGTCCACCGAACTTCTCAATCAGATGGTCATAACGACCGCCACCCAGAATAGAGCCTACATCTGGCTCTCCAAGGCACCTTCCTTCAAAAACAGGACCTGTGTAGTAGTCGAGACCTCTAGCCAAAGACATGTCAAAGACAGTGAACTCTTTGGCTCCTGCATCTTCGAAGATTTCAGCCATAAGTTTGAGTTCATCGACTCCTTCAATGCCAATTTTAGAGCCCGATAGTATGTCTCTAAATTCCTGCAAGACAGCTACACCTGATCCTTTAATCAGTATGGCATCAAGGAGAAAATCACTCTCTTGTTTTCCTATGCCCCTTGATTTCAATTCAGCTAGTACACCATCTCGACCAATCTTGTCAAGTTTGTCTATCGCTCTAAAACATTCGAAGGCAAGCGTGTCTGAGACTCCCGCCTTCTCCGTTAGTCCCTTCAGTACTTTTCGGTTGTTTATCTTAATGAGATAGTCTTTCTCGAATACTCTTCTTAGGAACTCTAGAGCCACTAATGTGACCTCGGCATCTGCCGCAGGATTGGCTGTACCAACAATATCAACGTCTGCCTGCTCAAACTCACGATACCTCCCAGCCTGAGGTCTGTCATATCTCCAAGCTTTCCCAATGGCATACCGCTTGAAAGGCTTAGGGAGATGTGGGTTAGTGGCTGCAATCCTTGCTAGAGGCACGGTAAGATCGAATCTCAGACCCACTTCTCGTTCGCCCTTATCTGTGAACTTGAAGGTTTCAGCTTCCACATCTTCTCCACCTTTCGCTGAAAGCGTTTCCCATAATTCCATTACCGGAGAGTCTAATGGTTCGTAGCCAAATTTCTGGAAGACATCTATCGCAGTGGTGATAAGGTAGTCTCTGACTCTCATCTCAGGTCCGTAGAGGTCTCTCATACCTCGCACTGTTCTCATGTCACTCATTATTTGTCCTCCAAAACTCATTCCGGTAACAGATGCAGGTGGCGGAGATATCTCTTAATCTATTGATATTCCTGATGAACAAATCCACCAACTATCGTGTTTGTCACCAAACAAGGAAACGAGTATGATGTGTTTAAGTGTTGCGCTAGGCAATTTGCTATTCATTAGACAAATCCTAGGATAAACAATGTTAGGTATAGGAGGATGAATGATGCGATGATTATCGAGTCTCTGGCAACAATTTTCACTAGTTTCGTCTGTCTGTCACCTAGATAGACATAGATCATTTTATTGAGAACCGAGATGATAGTTGCAATGATTATTGCCATTGCTGCTTCAGGATAGAGCGTAGGATTGAGCATGAATACTGTTGCGGAGCTGGCAACGACAGCTCCTGCAGATACGAGCCCTCCAATAACAGCTGCTATGACAAGACCTGTTCCATTAAAGGTCTGAGTGAACAGCAACTGGAGTAGGTACACAGCTGAGAATATTACTCCAAACCGCAACGCTGGCCCAAGCTCAAAAGGTGATACTAGTTTAATATCGTAGAGAACCTTGCCTGGCTGCTCTGTCGCTCTACTTTCTTGAATCATTCGAACCATGCTTAAGACAATTAGAATTGCCATTACTCCAATATAGAGTCTAAAGAGCCAGAGTGTTCTATCAATAAGTAGGAGAAGAACTCCATTTCTTAATGTCATTGCAATATTAGCTAAGTTGATGGAAGCTGCGATTTTTCCAGCACCTCGCCGCTCTTCCTTAACATAGAAATCTGCTAAGCTAGATACTGCAGCTTCACTGCTTGCTAGCCCTCCAAAAATACCAAAGAAGTAAATTCCTCTGTCCTTATACTTCTTGACTAGTAAGTAGTTTGCAAACTTGATTGTTAGAAGGATAACAATTAGAAAATAGATCTGAAGAGCAGGAAACTCAATTGTGCCAATTTGAATTGTCTGTGGTATTAAAGGCCAAGCAAAGAGAATTATTACACCTAGCTCAACAGCACTAATCATCTCATCACGAGTGATCACTTCTACTGCATGAGCTAGCTCTTCTTTGAATCCTAATATTAGAAACACCAAGAATGAAACAGCCATGGCAAATACTGAAAGCGTTCCAAAGAATTGACCTGGAATTGGCACGTCAAATCCAACAAGCACTCCTAAGATGAATGAAATTGAAAACACAAGTGGTGTGGTAAGACCTTTTCCCATAGTTCTAAAGAGCTTGTAGTAGACCTGAGTTGCCACCAAAATGGTCGATATTACAATACCATAAACAAGGATTACCGGGTTGGATATCAGCTCTGACATATATGCAGTCATAGTTCCCAGTAAGCTGTGCAGCCCAAAGGAGCGAACACCTGCAGTTCTACTAGCTTCTAGTTTCTTCTGGCGTTCGAGACCTATCAGAGCTCCAACTACAAAACCTATGAGTGCTTTTACAATTAAATCCGCACCTGGTAGAAGCTCTTGCAAACTGATTCACCACTGAGACATAAACATCATAGGTCTTGGTCTTTTAAGGCATCGTATGATGACATCCATTGAAAAAAGAAAAACAGGAAGAGGTTGGAATCAATCCAACCTCGTATTCTTTAGCAGTACAGAGAGAGGTACATCATTGTACTCTCCAGTGGGAAGTGATCTCCGAACTGTCATTGGCAAAACACCCGCTCGGAGCTCTTCTTCAGCAAATCCAAAACGTCCCATTGGTGCGCTACTAACATCAATCATGACCGGTGCACCCATAGATATCTGAAGTGCACGGGCTCCGATAATTCGAGCCTTCTCGTATTTGGTAAGCCACTTTGGACCAATCGTCACTCCCAGAGCAGCTTTGTCCTCGTCATATCCAGTGACAAGGTTCTTTCTCTCTTTAGCACGTGCTATCGCTTCGATTGGCTCAAGTTCATGTCTGTCAGGTTCAGGCTCTGGAGCCTTCTTCCGTTTTGACTTTGCCTTGCCGCTCAAATCAACGACACCCGCCTCTATCTTTTCTAGAAGAGCTAGGGCCTCGACAATCACTCCCTCCGCTTTTGATTCACTGAGACCTGCTACTGCTTCCGCAAGCTTTTCTTTCTCAGCTTGAGCTACCTTCTCAATAGAGTCATAACCTGCCTGAGCAAGCTTCTCAGCTGTCTTTGGTCCAACACCACCAATGTTACTGAGAAGAGCGGCTATCTCTTCCAGAGTAAGTGACTCTTCAGTCTCATTTTCCTTATTTTCGGGGTCATCTGACATGAGCTACACCTGATTTCGTTCTACGTTTGACTCTTTCTATTCGTCGTCGCCGCCCTCATAATCGCCGCCAGGACCGCCTCCCATGCCGGGTGAGCCCTTTGAGCTGATGACGTCATCGATTTTTAGAATCATCTGAGCTGCTTCAGCTGCTGACATAACAATCTGCTTGTTAACTATTGCTGCTTCTACAACTCTGGCTTTCTTCATGTCATCAACCTTTCCTGAAACGAGGTTGATACCATGATAGGCATGGCCATCAGTGTGGCTTTTCCTTAGATTCACAATGACATCAATTGGGTCCAATCCTGCGTTCTCTGCAAGAGTGGTAGGCAGAGATTCAATTGCGTCAGCAAATGCATTGACTGCATACTGCTCGCGACCCTCTAGGGTTGATGCATAATCTCTGAGCTGCTTGGAAATCTCTGATGCTAATGCGCCACCGCCATAGGTGATTTGTGGATGCATAACGACATCACGAACGACATATAGAGCATCGTTGAGTGCGCGGTCAACTTCATCAACAATGTGATCAGTCCCACCACGTACTAGAAGAGTCACAACACTTGACTTTGGAGTTCCCTCGATGAAGAGCATCTTGTCATCACCGACAGTTCTCTGCTCAACGAGCTTGGCTTTGCCTAGGTCAGCTGCAGTAAGGTTCTGGATCTTTGAAACAATCGTAGCTCCTGTGGTTTCATGGACTCTCTCGACATCGGACTTCTTGATCCGTCGTACTGCCATGATTCCTTTCTTTGCCAAGAAATGCTGGACAACGTCATCAATTCCCTTCTGAGCAATAACTACGTTTGCGCCAGACTCAACAATCTTATCGACCATACTCTTCAGCATACGCTCTTCTTCTTGTAGAAAACTCTGCATGCCTGTCGGGTCAGTAATAGAAATCTTGGCATCGAATTCGGTCTTAGTTATCTCAAGAGCTGCCTCAAGAAGGAGTATCTTTGCACTCTCTACTCTCTTTGGCATTCCTGCGTGAACTACTTCCTTATCGAGTACAAGACCCTTCACGAGCTCAGTCTTGTCTACTGACATACCCACTTGCTTCTGTCGTGGAATATTCTCAATATCAAGCTCTTCATTAGCAGGAATGTCCTTTGCAATTGCTAGGACTGCATCAACGACCAACTTCGCAAGAGGTTCACGTGAATTTGCGACAAACTTGCTTGACATTGATGTCTTTGCTACATCATTAAGGATCTTCTTGTAATCAGATGCTGCTGGATCAACCTGTTCTGCAACAGAATCAATGACCTCAAGTGCCTTTGCTGCTGCCTTTCTATAACCACTGATTATGGTAGTAGGATGAATCTTCTGATCTAGCAAGGTTTCAGCCTGCTTCAGAAGGTCTCCAGTGAGTACAGCAGCTGTAGTTGTACCATCGCCAACTTCAGCATCTACGGTCTTTGCGACCTCAATGACCATCTTTGCGGCTGGATGCGCAACATCCATCTCCTTCAAAATTGTTGCACCATCATTGCTGACGGTCACATCGCCAAAACTATCGACCAGCATCTTGTCCATACCCTTTGGTCCAAGAGCGCTCTTGACAGCCTCAGCAATGACAATCGCTGCCATGATATTGTTTCTCTGAGCATCACGGCCGCGCGTTCTCTCGGTGTCTTCCCTTAAAACAATCACCGGTACTTGTTGACTCATATTAGTTCCTCCATTGACTGGATGAGTAGTACTCAGATTTTGCACTACTTTTACCAGTTCAAATAAAAGTGTACAAGCGCTTCGCGTTTTTTTTCTTTTTAAACGTTACTTTCAAGCTGTGTTTTGCCATTCTGTAAATCATTAAGAGGCTGGTCTTGGTTGTCGATACACAACATTGTCGCCTTTCTTTGCTGTCACTGCTTGTGATATGTGTGGACATTTTGCACGCGTGATGTAGTATGTTTCAACATTAGTCCGTTTTTGGATTTCAGGAAAAGTTTCGATATTTGCTTGCCCTTTCGAGATTACGAGATCACTATCAGAAACAATTTTCAGAAACTCATCACCTACGAAGTTAATCGGAACACCAATAGCCCAAGCGCCACTATCTGCGATTTCAGTAAGGTTCTCTATTTCAGTTCCACGAACATCATCAATTGTCGCATCATTGACCATCGGTTTACCTTTAACGATGAAAGTGATACTCCAACCCATGCTCCGGATTAGTCGAAGAAGAGGAATATCAAGAATGACTTCCCCAGCATTATCTCCAATATAGAGCAGTCTTCCTTTCTTCATGTTCAAGGTGTTCCAAAGGTGCTCTGAATCGTCGACTGCTAATCCCATCATAGAAATATCATCAAATGTTTCTGCAAGTCTCTCAAGGTCTGGTTCATGACCTGCTGTATTGAAGTCTATTACATTGCCAGTAATGGCAGCTACAAGGCATGCATTAAACCCTGCGAGGCCATCCAATCCTGCTATCTTCTCTTCAATGATTGGTAATACTTTCAAAGCTGCCTCTGTACTAATCCGCTTAATCTCCGAATAGGGATCATGTACTCCTGCTCTATTATACAGTGCTCTGTAAATTCTGATAGATAGTTGGACCGGTTCTAGACCATTTGCATAACCTTCAGAAACAGTCTTGAAGGCTGAAGCAAAGTACTCTGCTTGCTCCTTGAAATCTGGGGACAGGAGGGGTACTAGAATCTTTAGACTACTTATTATACATGACGCACATTCAGGGACAAGAGGAACTTTAATTTGATCGCTCATCATCTGTTCCTTCCTTGGCGACTGAGGACGCTTTGGCGACCATGAGATAGGCATCTTCACCATCACGATAGTAACCTCTGAGGACGCGTCGGATTTCATAGCCAAGTGACTCATACACAGAAACTGCTGCTTCATTGCTTTTTCGTACTTCGAGAAAGAACTCCACAGCACCATATTCTTCCATAGCATTCATGCCAGCTTTGATAATCGAAGTACCTATCCCCTTGTTTCTATCCGTCGGAAGCACAGCAACGGAAACTATGTGTCCTTTCTTAACTGGAAGTCTTCCAAAGGATGATATCCCCCTCTCAATCCTACACATAATATAGCCAACAATTCTACTATTCGATTCAGCTATAAGGAATGCCTTTGGAGCATGATAATGCAATCCCAAGAAGAATTGATCAGGATAATTTTCAGGGAGGCATTCCTTGTTAATTTGGACTACATGCCTTATGTCATCAGTGTTAAACTGTCGGATGCTGTAGGCCTCTATCATATATTTGACACTCGATTGTTTCTGCTCAAAAGGTGCATCTCAAACTTCTTTTATCAGTTATGAAAGGTTTCAATTCATAAAATCAATCTTGTTAGCTCCTGACCCAAAGCTTATTTTGAGGTCACATTGTCGAAAGATTATGCCCGCTATTGTAATCGGTGGCACTCCTGGAACTGGAAAAACCAAAATTGCTAAGATAGTTGGAAGTCGTTTAACTGTCGAGACAATATCATTAGGTGAACTCGCAGAAAAGGAGGGATGCATCTCAGCTCAGGATAAAGCCAGGGATACTGGGATTATCAACGAGGACTGTCTTGTCGACGCAATTCTCGATATTGTAGATGATAAGAGTAAGAGGATTGTTATTGAAGGTCACTATATCGACCTTGTTCCCAGTGGATCTGTCGAAATTGCTGTTGTACTACGAACTCATCCTGAAACACTTAGAGAACGATTGAAAGAACGAGGCTACTCAAAGGCAAAGGTAGATGAGAATGTTGAGGCGGAAGTCTTAGGTGTTTGCCAGCTGGATGCTCTTGATGCCTTTGGAGAAGAAAAAGTGTATGAGATTGATACAACAGATCTGACAACGACCGAAGCAGCATTAATGATAGAACAACTTCTCAAGACCGACACGCCTCCAAATCGAATAGATTGGATGGAAACTCTAGAAGCAGAAGGCAGATTGGACGAGTTTCTCAGTGAATGACTATTCCTTTTCTCTCATGTATATTGCAAGTAGATCAATTCCGCCAGCAATAAACATCGATATTGGTACGCCTGTCGCATAAATTAGCCCTGTTAACTCAGGCTGGAATGTTACAGCAAAGGTCACTAAGAAATATACCGAGCCCCCTGCCATGAACATCATCATAGCAGGTATAAGGGCGAACCAAGTTGCTTTTGGAGTAGTATATGAAAAATAGCTTAGTATAATCATAAATGAACCAGCAATGATTGGAAATAGATAGATGACTCCTCCTGATAACACATATGCATCTATGAAGGTATTAAAACCGACCTCTGGGGGAACTCCCTCTAACCGCGTCATCACCTGAAGGAAATTACTCATAATCGCCATAATTCCACTGAAAACAAGCATCATTGCAGGCCATCGGTAGTGAAGGAGTCCAAGGCTTCGTTTTCGTAACTGCTTTCGTAGTTCCTCAGCTTTCCTTTCTCTCTCCGACATTCTTCTTGATTCAATCTGTCTTTCCCGCTTTGTAAGTCCATCTTTGCCTTCATCTGGGCCTGCTTCTTCATCAATAGCATCAACGAGTTTCTCAGCCAAATCAATGGATTCATTGTCTTCGTTCATTCTGAGTCCTGCTAAGAGATTCTCTTCTGTATATAAGCATCAGTATCTGAGAGACTTATCTTACTCTAAGTTAAGCCTAGTTTCTATCTCCTTCACTATTGCATCTCCCATAATACGCTCGATTGCCATGCTGATATCTTCTCTCTGCAAGATTTCACAGATTTCATCCACGGTTTCTCGATTCAGTCCCTTTTCATCAATCTCTCCTACTAGAGTATCTTGTAGAATATGTTTATCGTTAAAATAAAGTTCGTACACTAGTGCATTGCTAAGACTTTCCAAGAATTGTTTACATTCAATGAGCTGCTGATTGATTGAATTAGAATTCAGTTCCGAGATTATATCAAAAAGTGTGGAAAACACACTCCTATGACTAGGAACAACAATAGGCAGGTCTTCCATGATACCTGTATTGAGACAAGTTGTTAACTGAGAGTAATTAGTCAGATATCTCTGACAGATATATCGAACTAGATGAGAATTGAGAATCAAACCAAGTGATCGAATATCAGCATTCTCCAAAAGGGGTATTATTTTTACAATTCCCCCACCATGTATCATACCTGGAGGTTTGATTACACATCTAGGATATGGATAATTCTTGGTTGCTACAAGTAATTCACTCTCAAATGATTCCCGCATCTTTCTGTCTCGTTTGAACCAGTCATCCGTATAGGACTGATGTTGTTGAAGAATGTGATATCTTCTTACACTTCTACCACTTGTAATGTAAGGTATACTGAAATTACGGGACTTGACTTTACTAACATGTTCCTTCGGAATATCTCTGCCGCGACTTGCAATGAGAAGGTTTCGTTTTCCACGATCCAAAATTTTTGAGAAGATATGGTCATGATAGATTGAGATCACTCTTCCAGATTTCAGCACATTCTGGTCAATTCTGTTGGTTTGTTCGTATCCTGGTCTTCGAGATTCAATCTCAACCTGCTTGCGTAAGCTACTGTCAGAAACATCACAGAATAGACTTACCATCTCCAGGGTTACATCTTCAAAGGGACTACCTTCATCAATTATCTTCCACAAGTTCATATTATCAAGAATAAATCTCCGTGTTTTGCTGAACTGATTAACCCTAAGAATGCTATTGGGGACTAAGAATCCAAGATGACTACTTTCTTTCATCAAAGCTCTTGAGCGTACAATGAAATGTGCTGCGCTATTCCATGTTCCATCCTTCCCCCCTCCAACATTGAAAGGATATGTTTCCTTTATGTGTTGGCGTACCTGCGTGTCGAGTATATTTCCATAGGGCGGATTTCCAAGAATGACATCAAAGCCTGGTTCAGAGGATTGTAATACCTCCCTGTACTAAATGGGCCAATGGAAAGAATCTACAAGGTTACTTTCGAATTTGTTAGCTACTTCAACAGAATCAGATTGTTCAACGAAACCAACAAGACTGTTTCCTTTCTTTAT
>JAEOUM010000231.1 GCA_016839275.1 Candidatus Thorarchaeota archaeon | reverse complement strand
TGAAACTGCCACACAGCCGAGTGTTATGACTCATGAACCATCTGAGTTCATTCTGTCTCAGACTGAGATGTCGATTTATGAGCTGATAACACCAGAAGTGAATCAGTCTTATACACAGGATCTGGCTCGCACGCTTTTTGGACTTGCGGATGTATTGGCTGAGGAGGAAGAAGGTCGTTGGGTCGTAAACTCAGGAAATCGAACCTTCGAAGTTGATACTCGAGATGGTTCCATGTGGTATGCAAATTATGACAAGCTCTGGAATATTGCATTAGGCACTGACTTGCCATTGCCTGGTACTTGTTATGAAATGGCTCAGTCATGGTTGGGTAATAATGAGCTTCTTCCCGATAGTGCTGTCTTTCTTAATATTGGTTCAACCAACGTTTCTGCCTTCAATCTTGATGATGGACGGTCGCAATCAAAGATCATTCAATATCATGTGAACTACGAATTCGTCCTTGATGACATTCCAGTTGCTGGTGAGGCTGCACAGATATCAGTCATGATTGGCGACGGTGTTAGTTTGGAGGATCGTATAGTTGGAGTAGATTGGAAATGGAGAGAACCAAAACCAACTCCATATGCTACAGCCCATCTTATAGAGTATGAATCAATCCTTGAAACATATGGAATTCGTCCAAGTGATGTTGTAGACCATCGTTTGGTATATACGACTGATGATAATGAGGAGAAAAGTAATCTTCTCTATCCTGTTTGGGAGATTGAGATCATCGAGGACAATAGCATTGAAGGTCTTGAGGTCCATACAATTGTGTATTTTGATGCTACCGAATTCGATCCTCAGGTTGAAATAATTACTCCCTCAAGTGGTATATCTGTCATGCCTGGGACCTCTATCACTTTTGATTGTAGTGTGACGTTTGGAACTCCTCCATATACCTTTGAGTGGGCATCTGATTTTGATGATGTACTCAGCACCTCTCAGTCATTCACTACAACTACCCTCTCTGAAATATTGAAGGAAGATGTTCCAGTTCCTCACGCAATATCTGTGAAGGTTAAAGATGCAGAGGATAGGGGTACTAGTGACTGTATTGCTGTCACGATTGAAGAGGTTGATTTCACACCAAACCCAACAATCACTATTGTCGTTGTGGGTTCAATAGCTATCCTTCTAACATCATTGTTGGTTCTACGAAAGAGGAGGGGCGGATTTGCCTTACTTTTCCTATTGATGATGTTTTCAGCATTTATGTTCCTACCAGTTTCTGCAACAGGTAGTGAAAATTCAGGCATCGGAAAATACACACCCAGCGCTCCTACAGGCGCATATGATGATGGTGTCAAAGAGATCGGAATCGAGTGGGTAGGCATGTCCTATACGAGCAAACCTCTTTGGAATACTGAAACTAATATTGAAGGATTCTACAACTGGATGGGTGTGATTGGTGGATACAGTCGTGAGTTCAACTGGGGTTAATATAGCGCTTGGGAAGAGGACTTTAAGGCTACTCAATTCAGCGGCACTGATACAGAGTGGATTGATGCTGTTGATTTTGTATATTATCAGGACCATGGTGGCCCTGATGGTGTTGCATTTACATCAAACCATGACGATAAGTCGCTTGAATATACTGCATTAAGATTAGGCGATGGTGATCTGGATTCTATCGTATTTGATGCATGCAGTCCTCTTGCATGGGAGAACAAAACAGGTCATACAGTGTTTCAGAGGTGGGCGCCGGCCCTTCAAGGTGTCCACCAAGTCTTGTCATTTGCTACAGGAAGTCATAATTCAGCAACCAGAGGCACAAAATTCGGTCTTTACATGACAGGTTTTGCTATCATCCCAAGCAGAACTATTGTACAAGCTTGGTTCAGAGCTACTTTAGAAACAGAACCTGCTGAAGTACAATCAGCGGTATTTTATGCATCAAAATCGACTAATCCCTTAAATCCACAACTGGATGACCCAATAAACGACCACGCTTATGGGTTTGGATATGTGTGTTCTGACCCGACACCTGGAACCTTTGGCTGGTATGTCTATATCACCTCAAATTGCTAATTGGCAGGAAGGGGAGTCTCCCCTTCTTGTACCAATTCAAAGAAAATCACTTACGATTTCTTTCAATCAAGTCATTCTATGGAGTATAGAGACCTAGCGACATGACAATCAAGAAATACACTGTAGTTATTGGTGAAAAGATCGCATATACAATATTCAGTGGACCTTCAAGACCACCGGGTTCTGGTAGATATCCAAGCTGCATCATAGCTGACCAAGCTACGCCAATGATTACATAGAGTAAGATGATAATTCCTAGTTTCTTCAATAGACCCATGGGGAGTCACCTCTGACTAAACATAAAAAATAGTCATTCAATAATAATAAACAAACTCTGTATTGCTTGAACTCATTATATTCATGGCATCCTACGTACGAACTTTGGTTATACCCTCATGATAGAGCCAACTACCGTCCTTCGATAAAGTCCCGATGAGAGTTGTATCTGATTCTTTGGCAATCTGGATTCCTCTATTTGTTGCAACCGTTAGAGATGCAATCACCGCGATTCCAGAATTCACTGCCTTTTCAACGATATTCGAGAAGAGACGCCCTGTGAGAAGTACCAATGAGTCTGTTAGTTTGTAGCCACTATGTACACCATATCCTATCACTTTGTCCACAGCGTTGTGTCTTCCAATATCCTCGCAGGTAAACCATTTTCCTGTTGTTAGTTCCATGATGATAGCTGCATGAAATCCCCTTGTGGCTTTATGATGCGGTTGATTATGCTTCAATATTTCCCCTGCGTCGAGTAACTTATTGTATGCTACATATTCTAATCTTCGTTTGCGTATCTCTTGCTGGTTCTCTAAGGTTTTCGAGAGTCGAACAGTGCATCTTTTATCGATAAATTCCATTTGCTCTATATCTTTGAGATCTGATATCATTCCCGAAGCGGTGAGATGACCAATCACTAACTGCTCTTCAAATCCAGAAGTGAATGAAAACTCAACAGTGTTTTTGTTATCAATGATAAGTTCCAGATATGATTCGGTGGCGACTTGTTCTTTCATCTGGATTCGTGAGTCGCCAATCATACGTTGACATTCGATTTCGGTTTCTGGTTCTATCATCGCTTGTTCCTCAGTCTCTCATAATTTGAGTGTTCATTATGAATCTATGTTTATCTTTCTTAGTTTGCTACAGCTTTATTCATTGATAAATACCAAATCTCAAAAGCAAGTGGATGACCAGTCAAAACGGATGAATGGTATGAGTCAAGTAAGATTGCAACATGGGCGGCGCAGCTTCTCTGCATTCACTCTTCTTGCTTTTGCGATAATCAGCCTGTTTTTCATTCAGGCTGCTGGCATAGCTTTTTTGCAGCTTGGTATTCCAATATGGTTGGCAATGCTGATTATACCTGGTTCGCTTTTAGGGAGTGTTGTGAATA
>JAEOUM010000230.1 GCA_016839275.1 Candidatus Thorarchaeota archaeon | reverse complement strand
ATACTTCGAATACAGAGGGGGAGGAACAGGTGATTATGAGCATTTCGTCCTGATGAACTGGGAAGACCATTATGGCGATACGACACGAGCAAAGAGCATGAACATCACTCTTGGAACAGGGCATGCTTATTCTATCACTCTCGGTGGCGATCCTAATTCGAAGAATGTTACAGCAAGTATTGTGTTTAGTAATAATGCAACACTTGGTAATGAAACATTTACCTATCTGTTTCCAGGTAGTCTGAGTTTAGATTTCACTGAGATTGTTGATTCATCAAAGGGAGGTCTTGATGTAGAAATTGGTGAAACAGATTTTGTGATAGATTCTGTGTCTATGCAAATTGACTTGCCTAGTGAAATGGATGGTCATGCTATATTCACTTCAAATAGCACTAGTATCACAGCGGTAGGATGGACATTATACAATGAAACAGTCAATCCCACAGCTAAATACTACAGGACAAGTGCTGAGCTTCTCAAACCGTTACTTGATATCGATCAAGTGTACGCTACAGCTATAGTAGCAGAATTGGAATCATAGAATCATGAAATCTAGATGCGAGCCTTTGTGTGTCATGATTTTTCTAAAAGGATGACACTATCAAACAAAATACAGAATGACTCACTATCTGGAAAAAGTCGGGGCTGCAGTTGTCTGCAGCCATCTCATTTTCTTACATTCGCTGCGTTATTCAGCAGACCAAAGCAGTTTCGTGCAGAAATGTACTAGTCTCTATGCCAGAAGTCCACCATACAGGATTATTATAACAAATGGGGCTCTATAAACGGAGATTTAGATATCTTCGAGCATTATAGACTGCTGAACCACTCTCCCACCTTTCATGTTAGGCTTCTATTTCTCTGGGAGGGTTGAACTATGTTTTCGCACTAGTTGTTCGTGTACGGTGCATGAGATGATCACACAACTTGACGAACAACTGGTCGCCGCTGTCAAAGATGTGAAGGCAAATACAACAATCGATGTCACTCTCGCTCTTCAAGTGATGTTTAGCAACAGCGATCGGAGCATCATCACTGCGAAGCTTCGATACAACGGACCCGATAGGGATGCAAACCTTATCATGATAGTTGGTCTGAGGAGTGATATCCTCGTCCCCTTCGAGAGGGTCAATTCTGACCAGAGGGGGCGTTATCAACCATGTGACATTCCAGGTCTTGTTCCCGGTCTTGCCCTGCTTGCACAATCAGCCAACAACGGAGTGGTACTCAGTGCAATATCTAGGGAAGAGGTGACTCGGTTCATCCTAGTGTTTGAGGGCCTAGCGGAGAGAAAGGGCGGGAGCTTGAAAGCGCTCTCTTCAATTATCACTGTGTTCATGAAACGATGGACCGAATGGGCTGATGTTCTTCTTGGAATCTTAGACCGAGATCCTGTCGTTGGTAGTTGGAATGTCGACTGGAGAGAGATGCTGGCAGGAGAATCGGGATTCACAACTATGCCATGGTTTACACCAATGAACTATCCAGACCGTGAGATTGGGCTCCAACGGATTGTTATTGCAGCTCAGGCATTACTTGCTTCGGTTCTAACAACGAGCCAGTTGAAGGATCCTATGATTATTGGCCTGAAGGATTGGCTCACATCTCTAAGACCCCTTCCACAGGTCATGAGTAGTGTAAAAATTAGCGAGGAGGTAGAGATCTAATTTGATGATTGATGATATAATTTTCAGCGTTCCCCGAGAGGCGTTCAGCCTACCACAAGCATCTTGGCTTGCTGGCGCTGTAGCTGGTCTGCAGATTATAGGTCCTCGAACGCCTGAATGGTTATGGCAAGATTTCATCGATGATATTTATGATATGATTCGAATGATTGGAGAAATCACACCTGCAGAACCCGGTACTAGTCCAGTCCATGGAGATGGACTCATCGGAAGTGCTTTCGATGCTCTTGGCGGGTATGTAAGTGTCGTTGGCGAAGTATGCCCCGAGGGACTTTACTTTAGGGTGCCAATTGCGAGGCAAGAGGAAATTGCTCGACTCCTAAAGGGGCTGACTTTGTTAAGGTCTCAAGGGGATATTATAATTCCACCATACGACCTACCAGCATTCGTTCGCCTTGTGCCTTTAGAAGGACCTGTTGCTGAACAGGTTGAACTGGAGGTGGCTCCATGACCGAGCTAGAGGCTGTCCCTGGTGTAGGTCCTGCGGTGGCAAAGAAGCTTCGTGAGGCATATGTCACAACAGCGGAACTACTTGCGGTTCAGAATCCAGTTGAACTTCTCAAGCGTACAAAATTGGGAGAAGGAACCACAGAGAAAATTATCAAGAACGCACGCCAACTCGTTGGGAAGTTCGGTTTCAGATCAGGACTCGAAATCGAGCAGGAAATGGCAACGAAACCTCGTTTGAAGACAGGAGTGAGCAAGATTGATGAATGTCTCCTAGGGGGTATTGAGGTTGGCTCTATCGTTGAAATATTCGGACCAGCTAGGGGAGGAAAGACGCAATGGGTTTCCCAGCTAGCTGTTATGGCTCAACTTCCTCTCGAAAAGGGCGGTCTTGAGGGCAGAGTGCTCTGGCTTGATACTGAGTCGAGCTTCAAACCATGGGTGATACGAGCAAACGCTGTTCGCCATGGGCTAGATCCGGATATTGCACTTGGAAATATCGGTCGAGCTGAGATAGTCCTCTCTGGTCAGATAACTGAGATCTTTGAGAGCATTCCCCAATTGTGTGCAGAGCAGAACTACAAGCTTGTTGTGATCGACAGTTTCACCGGTCTTTTCCGGGCCGAATACACGGGTCTTGAATCGATGCGAATTCGTCAACAGGATATGAACGCACTCCTCAACCAAATGCGTCGCACAGCAACTGCCACGGAAGCTATCTTTGCCTACACAAATCAGGTCATGGCTAAGATATCCAGCTATGGCGGCAACCCGAATGCTCCTGTTGGCGGCCATATAATCTCGCATGCGAGCGATTACAGATTCTACACACGTCGGACTAAGGCAGATATCCGAAAGATTGAGCTGCAGGACAATGCAGGGCTTCCCGAGTTTGATGTGGATGTGGTCGTAGGATGGGGCGGGCTCTACACCGACTCCAAGACCAAAAAGGAACATGAGCCAGATGTGCTGGAGTACTTTGAGAAGCGAGGTATTGATGTAAAGGATGAGGTGGAACACAATAGCTCTGACTCAGAGGAAGAGGAGCTGGTACTAGAAGCAGAATCAGTATCGGCAGGTGAGGATACGTGAGCCGAGACCGAGGTATGTTCAGAATCTATCACTGCTCACGATGTAAAAACATAGGCTACAGTCAGGTAGAGAGCGAGGATGATTCATCACGCTGCGGTCTATGCCAAGCCCTTATCCTACATGAAACTGGAACAGTATATGCAGTAACCCGACAGGAGGCTCAGACATTAGTCAGAGACCTCGCCCTACAGTCGCAGATGTCCAGAGCCACTCTGAAGGGAGGCGCTGGTAGAGGGTTGGGAGTCAAAAAGAGAGTGTACAACATCATTGAGGCACTTATTGATCTCAGACGAGGCAAGCCTGCATCGATTGAGGAAGTGATGCGAGAATGTAGTGAGGCTGGAATTGATCTTGGCCGTGCCATGAAGTTCCTTGATACGCTGGAATCGGAGGGTTTGATCGTGAATGATGGTGTACATATAATGATCACAAGGGAGGCTTGGTCGGATGTCTAGTCCTGATAACCCCTCAAATCCGCTATGGGTGCCAAAAACACCTCCAAATGTTCCACAGAGTTCGATGATTAACCTAGTCAATCTCCTACTGCGAGAGACCTCTCATAGGGTCACGGTACTTGAACGGTGCGATGGGCCTGACCCTCAGATCTATGTTGTGACTCGCGTTGCGTGGAGAGACCCTGACCTGAACAAACCAATCCTTCCACAGTTGCCACGGATATTGTCACTTCTTGAAACTCTACGTGGGACCAAGGGAGTTCCACGAGAAGTGTATCTAGATAGCATTGAAGGTAT
>JAEOUM010000229.1 GCA_016839275.1 Candidatus Thorarchaeota archaeon | reverse complement strand
CATGAGATTATTTTGCCACCTGTTCAACCTGGTTCTTCAATTATGCCTGGAAAGATCAATCCGGTTATTCCTGAAATGGTCACACAAGTCGCCTACCAAGTCATGGGGCATGACCTCGTTATCACAGTAGCTTCTCAGGCTGGTCAGTTGGAATTGAATGCATTCGAACCAGTCATTGCGTATAATTTCTTTCAGGCATTGAAGATATTGAGGAATTCAATTCCAATCCTTTCTGAGAAGTGCATACGAGGGATAAAACCTAACCATGCTGGTTTAGATGTGGTTCATCGTAGTATAGGCCTTGTTACCGCACTCAATCCAATCATAGGTTATGATGCTTCTACACGTATCGCTAAGAAGGCTCTTGACACAGGTCGACCTATAAGAGACATTGTGCTTGAAGAGGGTCTCTTGGATAAGGATTGGCTTGATTTTATCCTATCACCGAAGAGAATGACACAAGCTGGTAGCCTTGGTCACAATCACATTAGAGATACCGATGAAGAGTAATATCTCCTCAAGTGTCCATAATCACATCATAGGCTATATTGTCTGCATGATCCCCTATTCTTTCCAGATTGCGGAGCGTTTCAATAAATATTAGATCTGCTTGAGGGTCACAGATACCTTCTTGCACTCGTAGTGCATGAGATGCCTTGAGTTTTCTCTCAAGAACATCCACCTTATCCTCAAGTTTCTCCGCAACTCTTGCCTTTTCTTTACTCTTCGTCTTGAGTGAATAGATGGCAGTCGAATATGTTTCCTCGACAAGATCAAACATCTCGCGGAGGTCTCTTATACCCTCCTTCGAGAAAGTTATACCTGTCCTCAGTTTTTCATCCACAAACTCTCCGATATTGGAAGCAAGATCACCCACACGCTCGATATCGGTGAGAACTGCGAGTAGTTTTATTCTCCAGATGATATCCTCTTCATTGAGTTCTTCTTCTCGAATTTTGTCTATGAACTCTTCAGTATCGCGACAACTCTCATCAACCTCGTCCTCGAGCTGCATTACCTTTTTCGCATCCTCGAGATTTCGGTTAAGAAGTGCGTTCTTACTGAGTACAATCATTTCTATGGTCTTCTCAGCGGTTCGAATTAATTCACGTTCTGATTCTAAGAGGGCCGCTTGGGGGATGTGTAGCATCTCGTCATCAAAGAAGTGCTTACCGATTACCTCTCCTTCTTTATCTGGAATTATCTTCTCACATAATTTAACTGTCAGACCAACAAGTGGTACGAATATTAGACTCACAATGACATTGAATATTGTATGAGCATTCGCAATTTGGTGAGTCAAATCTGCTGATGTTAGCACCACTAAGTCTGTGAAAGGTGTCAGGATGGGTAAGAATATGGCAACTCCAGTGATATTAATGATAGTTTGAGCCAACGCTGTGCGTTTTGCTGGTGTGGTGGCTCCGATTCCAGCAAATAGTTCTAGGAAGCATGTTCCTATGTTTGCACCAAGGACTAATGCTATCCCAGGACCAAGGTCTATGGCACCTGCTGCTCCCATTGCGATTACCAGGCTGGTCGTCGCAGAACTACTCTGTGTAACTCCTGCAATGAATGCACCTATAAGAATTCCAAAAAGGGGTATTGCTCCATAGTCATTAATCAGGCTCCTGAACAAGGGGTACTCAGTTGTAAGGGGAGCTGCGCCATGTTTCATAAAATCCATGGCTAAGAACAAGAGTCCCAGACTGAAGATAACAGTTCCCACGAGTTTGATTTTTTCTCTCTTTGAGAACATCCGCATGAAAAAACCAATTGCCACAAGAGGCCAGAATATGCCACCAATATCAAAGGAAACGAGCTGAGCTGTGACTGTCGTACCAATTTCTGATCCGAGCATAACATTGACTGATTGTCTGAAGGTCATCATCCCTGCATTAACGAAACCAATGAGCGTCAGAACTGTAATACTTGAGCTCTGAGTCATTACCGTTGCGGCTGTGCCAGCAGCCATACCCCTGAAGGGATCATCACTCACTCTCTCTAAGACTCTGACAACACTCTTACCAGAGATTTTTCCAAGCGTCTCTCGCAAAAGAGTGACACCAAACATAAAGAGTGCTAATCCTCCGACGATCTCAAAGATTATAGTCAGAATATCTGTCATTTCCTATGGGCGCCCCTCACGGTATTTGCTACATATGAGTCTTCTGGGTTGGCAAAGTACTTATCTAAAATATTGGAAGCTCAGGATGAAATCCTTGGAAAGCATCTTCTAAATTCTACTGTATCTTGTAAATCCAGAACATGCGTACGACTTGAGCCCTTCTTTTTGAAGTTCATCAAGGATGAGATTCATCCCTATTGAATCTGAGCTGTCATGTCCAGCAATGACAACGTAGAGCCCTTCTTCTTCACACTCTTTCTTTAGATTCTCACCCATATGCATGGTAATAATCGTGCTAACCCCAGCTCGAGCAAGTTTCTTAATTGACTTGGTACCTGGGGATGTGCCACCTGTGAAAAAGATAAACTTCTCACCAACACTGCCTCCTCCGCTGCCAACAAGGATTTCTGGTCCTGCACCAACTCTCTCAGCAGCTTGATACTCTGGAATGTCGAGGAGAACCTCTACCAGATCATCCAATGTTGCTGGATTTTTCTCATTTAGATACTTAGTGAGAAACTGATAGCCCAATGAATCTGCAGGTGTATGTGAACACATGAACGGAATATCAAGCAGTTTTGCCGCATCTGTGACTTGGGTGTGATTGTTTGCCTTGGTGTTAAAGTGCACCTCCTTTAGACGAGCAGCCATAGCAGACTCTGCTTGAGCAATTGGTACACCCAGAGCAGCCCATTGCTCGGGTTGAAGTTTCATAACATAATCTAGATTTGATATGCCAATCCCGTGCGGATGATGTGCAAGTACCATGTCCACCTGCTCTCCTTTCTGCGTGAGTCGGTCAGCAAGAAGAATCTCACCAGTACCAATGTCAATTCCGCAAAGTAGACTCCCGATATCTCGGTCATCATTCCCATAGAGAACTCTACAATCAGTATATGGGTTCCAAGTAACGTCGGTGTCAGCAAATTCCTTTTTCTTGCCTTCGAGTTTTTCATAGCTCTTTTTCGATTTTTCTAGAATTTGGTTTACCTTTTCGTGTCCTCGGGGATCTGCATCAATTCCCATCTTGACAATCTTTCTATAGATCTCGCCTAGTTTCATGTGTTCCAAGCAAAGCGCCTCAGGTTTGAATCTTTCGACACAAGCATGAACCAAGACTTATCACCAAGTGTATCAACCAAAAAATGGTGATTGATTTGCCAAAGAAGAATGATGATAGAAAGGTAGGTCCCGTTTATCGCGTGTTTTCGCAAGACCTCTATTCAACTGGATTTCATGGTGAGGAAATCGGATATCGACAAGATGAGATTTGGCGTTCTAAAAGCAGGCAGTTCTCGAAGGATGCAGATATTATGGGCAAGATTATGGAAGCCCGCAGATCAAGTGAGAAAGAGAAGCTACCATCTCTTGAAAAAACTGGATTTATCATTCTGCGTCAGTCATTATGGAACAAAGTTGAGGACCTAGATCGTAGATTGGTTGTAAAATTGTTTTCTAACTCTGGTGGCTGGATCGCATCAATGGAGGAAATGATTGCAGAGGAGTATGCCTCAAGTTTTGCATCAGACCAACCTCTAGTTGCTTTCACTGTATTGACAAGAGAGAGCGAGTTTATCACCTGGGTGAAACAACTTCGCAGAGGTGGTCTATCGACTGAGAACTTTGTATTCTATCTCCTTGGACCAAACAATACATTCGACACATACAGGATCGAAGGTTCACGTGGTTCACTTGGTGACGACTTCAAGGTGATTCGCTTGAAAGGAAATGAAAAGGTCGCAGATATAGATAGCAAATTTGGCGACATTGGGGGCGAATTCCGAGTTAAGATTAAAGACCCTGTATTGGCTGAAAACGAATGGTTTTGTAGAATCCTTCAGTGTTTCTCAATAATGATTGCATATCGTGGAGAAATTCGAGACAAAATAAACAAGGGATTTCACCTCTGGAGGGATGGAAAGAGAATTCCCTCGCAGCATAGATACGAGGTAAGCCTCTTGGCTAATCCCCGAAAGCTTACTCTAAAAACTGATGAACTCGAAGAGGTCTAATACCCTCGATCGAGATCAACAACATTGATGAAATCATCATTTCCTTTGGCAAATCGTATTATGTTCTCAATTACTTCGTCCCATCGTTTCAAGTCATCCATTGGTGATGCGCCTCTATGTGGAGAAAGAACAACATTCTCAAGTTGATGGAACGGGTATTGAAAAGGGTACTTTCTCCCTTCTGAATCCTCTTTTGGTTGGTAATCATACCAGACATCGATTGCCGCTCCTGTAATGATTCCATTTGAGAGCGCCTTGTACAACGCTCTCTCATCAATCACTGCTCCTCGAGCGATATTGACAATCAATCCTTTTGATCCCAGTAATTGGAGTTCTTTATCTCCGATCATACCATTTGTTTCATCTGTTTCAGGGACTGCAATTATCAAAGTATCCACATCTGTCAGAAAGTCTTCAAAGTCATTTGGTGTATACTTCTTTACGGTTGCTGGGACCGTTTCATTTCCAATCCAACTTCGTTTCAGAATCGAGAACTCAACATCAAATCCTGCAAGAAATCTGTGAACTTTTTGATTGACAGCGCCATATCCAAGTAATCCAATCTTCCTGTTTCTTATAGGGATCGACTTGGCAAACTCATCGCCCCTCCGCCACAAACCTTTAACCATCCAGGCATGGTGCTGGATTACCTTATTTGTAAGACTCAGTAGGAGGGCGACTGCATGCTGTGCAGTGAAATAGGTATTTCCATGTCCATTAATCAGAGTTATACCTCTCCTTTTGTACAGGTCCCTGTATTGCCTGATATGATGGTGAACGCCAACTCCTGGATTGATTAGCACTTTCAGATTTCTTGCTCTCTCAAGTAGGTCTGGTGAAGGTCTCCACCCAACAATCAAATCCGCAGATGGGGCTAGTTGAAACAGATACTCCTCGTCCTCACGAACTGGGAATAGTAGATTCAGATTACTAATAGACGATAGACCATCCACGATATATCTTCTTAATTCATCACGGACTTTGAAGATAAAGAGAATATTCTTCATTAAGGAAACACCTACTCTGGTCTAATGTACAAGTACTAATTTTTGAAATGTACAACTCCACTATTTTGGCTTCCTAGTAATTCAATTTACTAATTCTTGTCATTTATTTTGTTCAAAAGCTCGAAAAGCAATTGAACATTACAATTATTATAGTAAGTGGGTAGTGTAATATTGCAAGCTTTCAAAATGTAACTCGTCACCACATCATCAGGAGGAGTAGAAATTTGACAAAAGCGTTCTCAGTTGCATCTTGGAATGTCAAGCACTTCAAATCTACACAAGTCCGTATAGGTCGTGTTATTTCATTTCTGAAGAAACAAGAAGCTGATGTGTTTGCTCTCTATGAATTGTATGGAAAGGATGTCTTTGGTGAAATCATAAAGCAATTACCAGGATATTCATTCCACATCACTGAAGGAAAAGGATCTCAAGAGATTCTTCTTGGTGTAAAGAATACTCTTGACACTTTCATTACTCAGAAACTTGAGTTCAGTTCAGGAACAACCCATGTATGTCCTGGCCTCCTTGCAACAATAATACATAATGATAGCCTCTACCCAATGCTCTTCATGAATATTGACAGTACACCCACTGCGCAAGGAATCGGTCTTAGGTATGAAATGATGCAACGAGCATTCAGGTATCGGAACAAGTTGGACAAACTTGCATGGGCTCAAGGAGATGCAAAAGTGAACTACATTTTTTTGGGAGATCTTGAGATTATGGGTATGAGTCATCCCTTCAATAAGAGTATAGATCCGGAAACTGAGCTTAGGAAATGGGATGATGAAGAATGCAAAACGTATAATATGCGACGCTTGAAGAAATCTCATGAGATTACTTACAGAAGCTGCGATGGCAAGATTGAAGGTAATTATGATCATGTCTTTGTTGCTGAGCATCTAAAATTTACGAAGTTTGGAAATTCAGAGGTCGATGTGAGAGGTTGGATTACTGAGTCTGAAGAACTGCAAAAGGAGTGGCGAGAGAAGTACTCTCCACACTCATTATTATATTTTGAAGTACATGAAGTCTGATTCAGAAAATGAAAAAAAGAACGGGAGCATTTTGCTCCCGTCAAGCTCTTTGTCAGATGACTATCTAGTGAATGGTGATTGTCTGTCTTGTAGAAGCGTAGTACGTTTGCGTTCAGCTTCTGCAAGATTGGAATTCGATTCACTTGATTGGTCAAATAAAGACTGCCTGGTGAGAGACTTGGCATATTGCAAATGAATCCAGTCAATTAGATACACCTCTGATGGTAAAACTAAGATCACCAACCCTGGGATCCAGATTACTGGTACAAGTAGTGTTACTGCAAGAAGCACGCCTCCTAGTACCCGTAAATACTTCGTTAAGGACAATTTAAGAAATAGTTGCGGATAAGAGACTTGCTTGATTCTAGCAGATAAT
>JAEOUM010000228.1 GCA_016839275.1 Candidatus Thorarchaeota archaeon | reverse complement strand
TTGAGCATAATCGATGACAAAATCTGCACCTATGGAACGCAACATGTCAAGTTTTCCTGTACTATCTACAGCAGTGACTTCTGCTCCAAGTGTTTTAGCTAGCTGAATTGCGATAGTCCCAATACTGCCGCCTGCCCCATTGATCAGGATTCTCTTCCCGTCTTGCAGGTCACCCTTTCTGATGAAGCTCAAAGCATTGAGTCCTCCAACAGAAACTGCAGCCGCCTCTTCGAATGTGACGTTGCCGGGTTTCATTGCCAGCGTTCCATTTTCAGGTAGACATATGTATTCAGCATAGGCACCAAAACTGAAATTGTGGGTTGGTCCAAAGACCAGATCACCTCTCTTAAACCTCGTTACGTCTTTTCCGGCATCCGCAACCTCTCCAGCAAACTCCTGTCCCAGTATTGTAACTCGCGTTGGCCTTCTAAGACCGGTATAGAATCTAATAAAGAATCCCAAGAAGAAAGGAAGACTGAGAGTTCGCATTTCGCAATCTCCTGCAGTCACTGTTGTGGCATGCACCTTGACCAGCACCTCATTGTTCTTGGGCGTTGGCTTTTCCACATCCCTTAGCTCAAGAGATTTGGGAGGTCCATATTTTGTCCATACAATAGCTCTCATGATGCTCAGAACCTTTTTGGAAAAGCATGCACCTCTATTAAATTTGGCCGTGAAACAAATGATGATCAGTTCAAGACTGCTCCTGCGTTTTCACAATCAAAGCCGGGAAAAAAGGAAAAGGGAGACCGAGTTGCGGCCTCCGATGACAAGTCTATTGTTCTGGTTCTAGTAGAAGTCCTGGTAAAAGAAGAAGCAATCCAACAAGGTTAAAGCCCGCGAGGAGCTGAATGATGCCAAGAATTGTTAATCCAGTTCTGTGTGCCATTGGATTTTTCCGCCACATGTAAACGATAGCTAGATAGATGAATTCGATGACCACGATGACCCATAACGCTAATGCAGGAGCGTATGGATAGGTTTCCAAAAATGCAAGAAGTGTAGGGTCAGTTATGAACGACCCGATATCAATGAATTCCACTACGATCGTAAGTGCAACTGCCCCAATCACGGTTGCAATAACCATGAGGACAATGAAAATCACTGCGAACCACAATATTCTCTGAGCTGTATCTGTTCTCATTTTTTCTCTCCTTCTGTCGGTTACGTCATGTAACCAGCGCTTCTGAATTATGTGTCCTTAATCATAAGCATTGCTACGTGGCATATATGATTGACAACTTCAATTCCATTCTGAAAACTGAGAGAATCAATCTGCCCTTGACTCAACTAGGACAAGCAATGACTTCATAGTGCGCCGACCGATTGTCGAATTTTGATAGGAGCTTTCTAGCCTCTGCTGGAACAACAGCGATTTCATAATCCTCTCCAGCAAATGCTCGTACTGAGTCCAGAGTATCAAACCACATAATCGTCACAAATTCGACGCCTTCATCTACATCTCGACGTAATAGATGAATGCCATGGTATCCATGTACCAATCGCTTTGCGATACCAGTGAATATCTCCGTACGCAACAATTCTTCATACGCGTCTGCATTCTCTCGCTTCGTCCAGCCGTGCCATACTCGACTAATCATTTGCAATCCTCCAGTTTCCAGTAATTTTCAGATTCGCATGCGGCTATGGAATACATTAGGCAATCCGATGTATTGCTTCGCTATGCATCCTTCCCATTCATCGTTATTACTACTTTTCCTAGCGCGAGACCCTCTTCAAGATATCTAAGAGCTTCAGGAACCTCACTTAGAGGATAACGTTTGTCAATAACAGGTACTACGGCTCCAGTTTCAAATAACTCCTCCAAAAAACCCATGTCTTCTTTGTTGTATGGCTTACTCCAAACATTGAGTCCCAAGTGTTTTTCTCCGTCCCTTGAATGATATGGTCCTAGAAATGCAGCCTGAAATATCGCAGATCTGGAACCTCCGACCATCACAAACAAGCCTCCAGGATTTAAGACACGTTTATACTCAGCCAGAGACCGCTTAGCCACAGTATCAACGATAACATCGTAATTTTGCCCTCGTTTCGTGAAATCTTCCTCTCGATAATCAATAACATAGTCAGCTCCAATAGATTGCATCATCTCTAGCTTCCGTGCGCTATCCACACCAGTCACTTCTGCTCCATAGAACTTAGCAATTTGAATTCCAAATGTTCCCATGCCCCCGCCTCCGCCATTGATTAGGACTTTATGCCCTGGCTCAATCTTTTTCTTGCCACGGAGCGCCTGCAGAGCAATAATGGCTGCTTGAGGATATGTCGCAGCTTCTTCGAATGTCATGTGCCGAGACTTCTTGGTGAAAGCCTTCTCAGTAGCACATACGTACTCTGCAAATGCACCATGACCATACATGAACAAATCGCCCACAATCTCATCGCCGGGCTGAAGCTCGGCTACCTCCTCTCCTACTGCCTCTACGATTCCAGCAACATCAGATCCTGGTATCCTGTGCTTCGGTTTTAGTGGGCTCAAAAATCTAGACGTCCAAGCTCCTCTCAAAATCTCGAAGTCCGCCGCATTTAGAGAGGCTGCACAGATCTTTACCAGAACTTCATTAGGCTTGGGTGTCGGTTTTTCGACGTTCTGCAACACAAGGACCTCAGGTCCACCATATTTTCGAGCATAGATTGCTTTCATGAATGGTCACTCATTTTTCTCGATAAACTTTGAAAGCAAATACAAGTGTTAGCAATGGGAACATATAGTTTGAAACCAAGGACCACCAACTAGCAAATGGATCATGCCAGCTTGGATCGGGTGTTATGGCAGAAACGTAAACTCCAATGTATATTGTTTCCATTATTAGGAGAAGAACAGATAGAGCTATCAAGCCATAAAGTCCAGGTTTCTTCCTACCTACAAGGATTAGAGTTGTGAGGATTCCTATTATGACATATATCATAAAGACAGTAGAAGCACTCTCTAAATCATTGTAGTAATATTGATCAAATGCTATCAAGTACCCTCCAAAGAGAAGTCGAAATAGCTGTGTTATAACCAATGCTATCCCCCAACTTGTGAGTCCCTCTATTTTATTCGATTCATTTTCGTTCATTATTTACTCCTCTAGATTACTATCAATCATCGTAATTACTACACTACCAATCTTTTGTCCTGATTCAGCATATCTATGTGCATCAGCTGCTTGCTCTAAGGAAAATGTCTTGTCAATTACTACCCTGAGCTTACCAGCTTCGATGAGATCCCGGATGTAATTTAGATCCTCTTTTGATTCTTCTACAAGCCAAGATACTGCTTTTCTACTGTTAGTCAAGTTAAGCCACCGTGTTCTTAGCATCCTTCGTATTCCATACGTAACAAAAAGATAGATTCCATCGTGCTTCAATGATTTTACACTACCTCTAAACGGACTCGTACCGATTGTATCACAAATAATGTCATAGGTTTCACCTGTTTGTGTATAATCGGTGGTAGTATAATCTATCACCTTCTCTGCACCCATAGATTTCACTAATTGTAATTTTGTCGTACTACAAACCCCAGTAACTTCTGCTCCAAAGTACTTCGCCAGCTGCACAGTGAATAGACCTACCCCTCCAGAAGCTCCATAGATAAGGATTTTTTGCCCCTTCTGTACGTTCATTTTTCTTAGGAGGTACAATGCAGTCAATGCACCTTGTTGAACAACAGCGGCTTGCTCGTAACTCATATTGACTGGTTTTATTGCTAATATTCCATCTTGAGGTAAGCATATGTATTCCGTATAAGCGCCCATTCTCATACCAAGGTAACCAAATACTCGGTCACCTTTCTTGAATTGGGTAACATCTTTGCCGATTGCTTCAATTTGACCTGCAAATTCAGTTCCAAGTATAGTATCCTTTGGAAATTTGATACCAGTTACTAATCTCATTAGGAATCGGAACATGGGTGAGCTACCCCTAATCCAGCAATCGAATTTTGTTGCTGATGTGGCATGGATTTTGATTAGAACCTCGTTGTCTTTTGGAATTTGTTTATCGATTTCTTTTATCTGGAGAACGTCAGGAGGACCAAACTTCGTACAGACTGATGCCTTCATTCTAATTCCCTCAACTGAAGTGCTCTCTTGTGCTGGGTAATTGTAGGTATATTGCAACGATAATACTTACGACTAGCAAGAAGTAGTTGTCAAAATTAATTGGATCAATGATTAAGTTAAAGATTACCTGTGCAGCGAAACCAACCTGAATTATTATTCTAGCCCAATTCTTCAAGACCCATAACCCATAGCAAAGTACCATTCCGATTACACCACCAAATAGGAGAAGCGCTCCGTAGTAGACTCCGATAGTGATGTATGCAGGTGGGATGGCGATGTAGCTCAAGACTATCATACTACCATAGTAGAAATCCATACAGAAAGCTATCCCCACAAAGATTGCAAACAGAAAGATACCTGTCGGTCTACCTAGTATCACTATTCTTACCTCTTAGGTGAAGAATGTATAGAATAATAGCCATCCTCCTAATATTAATTCGAAAATCCAGATTAAGAAACCTCCCAAATCCCATGCTGCTTTGAATCTTGGCTTCATCCTGTATATTGCATTACCTAAACCATAGATGATACTGGCAATGATTCCTAACCATCCAAGATAGATTGGCACAAGTTCATACAGAACAAATGCTAGTGAATATGCAAAGGTTCCTACAGAGAATAGTAACTGGGCTGAAGTGAATATCGAATTCTTAGCTTCGAGCAGTGATAAAGCTTGACCACGCAAAACTTCTTTTTCAGACTCCGAGACACTACTATATTGCTCTGCAATATTTGATATATTCAAGAATTTTCTTTTACTATAAATCTGAATCAATCCTTCTACTGAACGAGAAATAAGCCAAACAAAACCCAATATCAGACTGAATGAACCAAAAGCAAGGAACATGGTTATGGCTAGGCTGACTATGATGATATGTTCAAAGATAACCAGTTGAATGCCATTTCTGAACGTCTTTGGATTCTCGTGAATTTTGAGAAGTTTAGCGTTAGCGTCTAATTCACTAAAGATTTCATAACCATATTTCCCTGATG
>JAEOUM010000227.1 GCA_016839275.1 Candidatus Thorarchaeota archaeon | reverse complement strand
TTTCAGTTTGTCAATCATCGGGGAATTTAAGAGAAGCGACGAGAACTCTCTTTCTAGAGGCCTTGAGTAGTGTTATACGAACGATTGTGTAATTTCAGTGTGAAAATTCCTCCCTTCTCACGGATTACTAGGAAGACTGATGATAGGGAACTCACCAGAGCGGTCCGTTTTCTTCTTCCTATTATGACTATATCTGCTCAGGGCGTTGTGTCTGCAGCATATCTCTCTGCATTCTTAATATTTGTTGGAATCAGCACGTCCTTGTTGCTATTTGGTTTGAGTCTTCTTGTTACGATTCCTCTCGCTGCGATGCTATCTGTTGTGTTCTATTACATTATCATCTCATACCCTGTTTCAATGATGAATGGATACAAACTCGGATTATCAGAAGAAGCAGACATTGTCTTTGAGCAGTTTATTCTTGTCTTTCAAACACGCGGCACAATCTTCGATGCTATTGAGATGGTAGCACAGTCCGGTCATCCATATCTATCTAAAGCATTCCAGCTAATACTCGCTCGAATTGCAGAGGGGGTCCCTCCAGAAACTTGTCTGATGGACTTTGCAAAGGATCAACCTTCAGATGACATTCGGCGCTATTTCACCACGATAGTTGGGTCACTTGAAACGAAGTCCGATCTGTTGGATGAGATGTCTGGCGAGTCATTTGAGGCTGATCTTGCCCTCCGGCAGAAAAACCTAGAACTTGAGAGTCGGCTTTTAATCGTAGCAGCCTTGGTTACATACCTGCCTATCATGTTCACTCTAGCCATTTCTCTTGGAGGGTATGCAACTCAATTGGTTGTACTCTTGGCAGCACCTATCTTCATTCTTTTCAATACTCTCCTAAAGAATCGGTTCTCAAGACAGTTTTCAGCATATTTTGACAGACCTCGTGATGATACGTTGTTCCCTCCTGCTCAGAAAGACATCATTGTGGAGTATGATGCATTTTTGAACCTGATGATTCTGTTGGGTCAACGAATTACATCAGGTGATACATTAGAGGTGGCGTTGCCAGCAATTCGAGATGATTTGGAGCTTGAAGTTCAAAAGTTAGTGGACATCGCTATCAGGTCAATCTACCAGGATCATCACAGTCTCTCTGAAGCAATGCATCTTGCAGCGGAATGTGCACTAGGTCAGAGAGTATCTCAGATGTTTCGAATGATTGCGTTGATGTGCGAAACATCAACTCATGATGCAGGAGAACGAATCTCAAAGATTGCAGCTCGACTCGTCAAGCGGTCCGCTGTTGCGAAAGAACGAGACTCTATAATTGCTGCTCAGAGATTGAAGGTCTACTTGCTGACCATAACAAGTGCTGCTGTTCTTGGAATGCTTGCGTCACTTGCTCCGTTTCTGTTCATAGGGTCTTTCCTAACTCAGGGACCAACATGGACACCTAGTTCTATCTCAATTCTCGATATTGCACCTCTCCTCGCCACTCTGGGAATTACAATCTTTTCGATGGGGTATCAGAATACACAGATGGTCAGTGGCTCACGTCCGATCATGATAGCTCTAGTCTGTAGTTTGATATTCTGGATTGCTTTTGCATTATCATCTGGACTAATGGGTCTGAGTATAGTGTAGTAGAGTTTATTTGCAGCTAAATATAATGCCATTTTAGTTAGGATGAGGTGTTAAAATGCTTCAAATACCATTTCTTGATTGGACCCTTCCTGAGATTATGGCCTATTTCCAGAATGACTGGATTCTTGCATGGGTACTCATACTATCAGGAGGTCTATTAGCCATCTGGCTGTTAGAAAACATCACTGATCCAATCCCGCTACTGGGTACAATTTTTGACTTCCTTGTTAAAATTGGAACCTATATTGGCTTCTTCGTGGGTATCTTGGATATTTTTGTTGGATACGTAGTTTGGCAAGTTCAACCAGGTGCAGTTATCGTGGCAGGTGTGCTGATTCTTATGGGATTCTCGCTTGTCATGAGGGTGCTCTCAAAATTCCCGCTCGCCTTGGTTTTTGCTCTAGCTGTCGCGGCATTTGGAGCCGCCACAATATATGGATTCCTGAACCCCTATGTAACAACACCTGTGATTGGTGAGTACATTGCATGGCTAACATCTGGCAAAGGATTGTTGGTCATTGGTTTCATCATATTTTGTGTTGCATATGTTTTGGGTGGATTGCTAATCAAACTCATCCAGCTAATAGGCAAGATATTTGCTTCAGTGCCAGTTAGTGTTCTTGTTGGCTTGGCAGCCATTGGAGTAGGCGTGATTGTTATACTCAATCCCGCACTACTTGGGCTAATAGCTTGGCCATGAGATATAGAGGGGATCATTCCCCTCTTTCCTCTCTTTTTATATCATAAAATAGTAGGTTTCCTAATCTCTCTGAAGAATAGAAATTTCAAATCACGATCGCTGTAAAATTGTGCAGCTGCCTCAATGGATTTCTTTGCGGCTTTGATTCCATCTATTGGCTCTGAGAGATACAGCTTTTTTTCAGAATCAATCTGAACTGCAGCAAGGGTGAATCCTTCTGGAAGTTCGAATTCATCAGGTGCTAAAAGCGCAACACGAAAGGAGGACATACCCCCTACAGATTCAAGCCAGAGTTCACAATATGTCATTAGTCTTCTATTAGTGCTGACCATCTATGCCAATGAAGCTTTCCATGATTGATGCCTCATATCTTGGGAAATCGTCAAAGTGCATTTTTGAAGCGACCAAAATACGAACAGATCTAACCATCGAGGATGTCCCAAAGAATTCATATAGTAGGTCTGCATGTAGTCTAGTAAATTCGAATACAATCTATTAGGATTGATAGAATCTACTAATGATATAATAAATGGAGGTCTCTGAATCATTGTCTCTAAGATTCGAGGAATCGTTACTAATGAGGGAAAAAGCCGAGCTGGAAGCCAAGCAAAAGAAGCTTCGAAAGGATAAGGAAGACGATGGAGCACAACTGACAAAGAATGACAAAGCTAGACTTGATGAGATTAATGAGTTATTGAAGAAGAAAATCATCAGTGTAACAATGACTCAATCTCTTGTGAATCATATTGATGATTTAGTCAAAGAGCGAGCGGGCCGGTCTCGAGCTCAGATGATTGAGGATTCTGTCAGATGGTTTCTTGACTTTACTGTACACAAATGGAACGAGCGTGGTATTTATGTCAACACATCGAGAGCAGTGTTTGAATCTGAAGCCATGTCATCACTATTCTTCTCCAAACTCACTCCTTCAGATCAGTACGACCTAGGGGTGACCGCAGGAGGTCAATCACCCATCGCTGACGTTGTGCGACTGATATATGGTGAAGCTCCAGAAAAAGTTGCAAGTCGAGGTTTGGTACTTAATCTACTACAGGATAATGGATGGGGCTCGATATCAATCAATGAACAAGGATTAATTGTCATTAGTAGTCCTTTCTATCCAGCACCGTTCATACGAGGCTATCTTGAGTCTTTATTGAAAGTGAAAATCAAATCCGTTGAAACCAATGTGAAAGAAAATGTCGCGTTGCAGATTGTCAAGTAATTTCTGTGCTAAGGATTGATCTCTAGTTTGAGGAAATCGTTGCTACCACTCTTGACCAATCTCGAGAATCTCAAACTCGCTTTCGTAGAGTCCAGGAATACTGTTGATCGTACGTCTAATATCTGGTTCTTTGGCTTTGATGTCATCAGCAGAGAAGTACACCTCATAGATGCATCGATTTTCCTCAAAGCAAAAGCCAGTAGTGAATAGAACTTTCAAGTCATGGTGTTTGAAAAGCTGAGTCATTGTCTGCATTAGAGCGGGATTGACTTTCTCAACCTCTAATCTGACCCGCGCACCGCCTTCTTTTGTCATAGGAATTAATCTAATCTCACCAGATCTCTCGAAGTAGATCACCATAGCGGCCTTTAAGCCTTCTAAGGCTTCATTCTGGAAGAAATCAGCTGGAAGTCGTATCTCCTTCTTCCTGTGAACATCTGCTATCATTCCTTTTGTTAGTCCGGCCACGCATATCGCCTCTTACCTGTCAATATGCCTCTGCGTCATCGAAGTATTTGTATCTTCGTACCATCTACTATTAGGCGTTTCTGGGATACTTCTTAGCATAAATAAAGCTATCAAAAGAGTTAGAAATCCATAAAACAGGGTTCGAATCCAGCATTGAACTACTAGAAACCTGGAGAAATGTAACAATGGCAAAAGAAGGCGGAATTTATGTATGTGATATATGTCAACAAGTGATTGAAGTTAAGAAGTCTGGGGTAGGCACTTTGGTTTGCTGTGGGCAACCAATGCGACTATACGAGGACGATTGAATTCCTATAAGCACTTTTGCTGGAGGGTGACAAAGGATCATTTCTGAGCTTTGTCTGAACACTTGACAATGTTTATATCTACTCTAGCGGGCAAAAACAGAGTTCTCGGGGTGCGCTTCCATGGTTGAATTACCAAGTCAAGTTATCAAGACAAGAGGTCTTCTAAACCTTCGTGCATACAAGACCACAGAGCTCTTGGAGTATGAAGATAAATATGTCATGTACCCTACAAAGGGAGAAGGCGAGAAAATTTCCAGATATGTTGTTTGGATTCTAAAAGAACCGAAGGTCATTGGTATTGCTTTTGTAAAGGATATTGCTAGTAAGATGGAGGAAGTTGAAGCGCAACGTGGTATGCTTATTGGTGGCCTTCGTTTTACACCAGCAGCAAAGAAGGAAGCAAGCTCATCACGAGTTGAACTAATTGAAGGTGGATATGCATCCTTTGATTTATTCGAACACGAGCTAGTACCTCCTCATTCAATTGCCTCAGAGGACGAGATTGAACTCGTTTTGAATCATTATAAGATTCATAAAACCCAGCTCCCAAGAATCAGTCATGATGACCCAGCTGCACGTGTACTTGGTGCTGTAAGCGGTCAAGTATTGCGAATCGAACGAACAAGTGATACTGCAGGATCTACTTACTATTATCGGCTCGTTGTTAGAGGCGTTTGAAAAATCATTCTCGAATCATCAAAGTCCCTCTTTGCTTGTTTGAGGTTTTGCACATCTAGTCTATAATATCACGAGACCCATCTGTATAGCAACTAGGAACATCACGATGCATGAGATCATAGGTAGAGTGATGTTATCTGTCCCCTTGGGGCTAACCAGCTCAACAATTGTTGCGGTGAATGCTCCAATTAACGCGAGTAGAATCATATTGACATGACCAGTGCCCGGTGTGAAAACTGTTAAGCTGAAGATTCCGAACCACCAAAAGGCGACAACTGCACCAACGAATCCAAATATGAAAAGGGCAAGACAACCTTCCAAGCTTCTCTTTGAGCCGAAAATCTCTCTAGTATGCCTAGCTCCATACTTCATACCTATTGGGGCACTCATTCCATCTCCTAGCATCATGATCATTATTGCTGCTCCAGCAATGAAGTAGTACTCCTCATATCCTGTAAAGGTGAATATAGCAGTGAGAATCGTTATTGATACTGCGTACCAAAATGGTCCTCTGACACTTCCGTGTTCTAGGTCCTCAGGTCTTGCCATTGCTGCAAAGAAGCGTCCAAATCTCTCTGTATTAGCTAGAGCTAGCATGATTACAAAGACTAGACCGACAAAAGTGGCAATCCATGGATGGGGGAAGAAGGGAACAGTCCAGATTGCAGCTCCTGCAAAGAGATGAACCATTTTCCTGGTAAAATCTGATCCAAGATTCATCTTCCTCCTGCCAACATCAGCAATAGTGAGGATTACCACAGCATAAATCAATGCAATAAAGAAGACGATAATATCATCCAAAGCAACGCCGAACTCGACCTGCATGATAACCATTCTCCATCTGCTCAAGTCGTCTAAACGAACGAATATATCTATCGGCGGAAAAGTGTGATCACTCATCTGGCTTGTGTGCTGTTAGTCCTGTAATCTTCTCAAGTTCCTTTATTGTTTGAGTGACATGTCTTTTTGCCTCGAGAAGAGTTTGACTGCTTATCGAAACCCATACTCTGAGAGTCTTTGAAGTACCATAGGTCTTCGGCAGAGATTTGACGTACACTCCCGGGTGTGCGTTCATTACAGTGTCAATAGCTGGAGCAAAAACGGATTCATCATGCATAGGAAACTCAACCACTAGTTCGTAAAATCTTCGTTTGACCCGTTCGCGAACCCATGGTAGAACTGAATTTTCAAAAATAAATTTCAACTCACTGGGAACACCCGGCATGCAAAAAATCGTTGTCTTTCCTTCCTGAATCATGATGCCCGGCGCTCCTCCTACTTGATTATCGAGTGGAATAGCACCATCCGGGATTTGTGCCATCTTTCTCCTGGAATCAGTCATCTCTGGAGATTCAACAATCCCTCTTTCAAACAGAGTTTGATATTGACGCTTGACAATTGCCAGCGCTTCAGGATTTTCTGACATTCTTCTATTAAGCGCTTGAGCTATTGCTCTGACAGTCATGTCATCATGTGTTGGTCCAAGCCCTCCAGAGGTTATTATAATGTCACACGAGTCTTTTGCAAAGTTTAGAGCCTTTTCAATTTCGTCCAATTCATCCCTTACGGAGATGAGTCTCTTGATCTGAATTCCTAGTTTGACAAGCCTGATTTCCATCCAATTTGAATTGGTATCTAGAACTAGACCATCCAACACCTCATTTCCGTTTGCCAGAATTCAAGCAGTCCTTAGTTCTTTTTTCAAGGCAGTCTGACTCCTAATAATATGAATTCAATTCTGACTCAAGGATTCGTGCTAAATCTTGCAGAGTCTTGAGTCTCTCAATTGCTAGCTCTTTCCCTCTTTCTGTTGCGACACTGCCTGTAATCCTTGCTGCGAGTGGAAGAAACTCAACAAGCTGGATCTGGAAATCACTAAGGCTCTTCCCCGGATGAAGTCGAATTCCGTTCAAAATGTACTGCAATAGTCCCACTAGACCAAGTTTGTGTATCTTATCTGCTTCCCAGAGTATTTGTGCTTCAATTGGTTCAAGCGGCTTGTCCAGAGTGAGACCCACATGCTTCCTGATTACATCGCATATTTTTTCAATAATCATTTTGTCATATCCATTCTTAATCAACCACTCTCTTGCCAACTCTGCACTAGCGACACCGTGGTCTCGTATCTCAATACCCCCTAATCCTGGCTTGGCAAAATCATGAAACCATGCGGCAAGGATCAATATTTCCATATCTGCATCTGTACTCGAAGCCAAGTGTTTTGCTAATTTGACCACTTGCTCCACATGGTCTCCTCGATAATTGTAAAGTGGCAAATCCTGCTTTTCCGATGCTTGCTTCCATTCTTCAATAGCAGCTCTTTCTGTTGTTTCTTCGACTAAGCGCCTGAGCTGATTCTCGATTTCCACTATCATTATCTTTCCACCTGATTCATATTTCTGCGCTTTAGCACACGCTATCATCTGATTTTAATTCTTGAGTAAAGACGAAGAGTATTCTCTAATACAGTTTCACGAATCTCTTCCTCATCTCTCTGCAAAATTCCAGCCACTTCCTCCATGACAATTGGTACGTTTGCCGGTTCATTTCTCTCTTCTCTGTTGGGACCGAGAACAGGGCTATCGGTTTCAAAGAGGAGTCTTTCGATATCAATAGCTCTTACGAGCTTCTTCTTTTGAGGTGACCTTACGACTGACGTGGGAATAGAGAAATAGAATCCGTGTTCTTTGGATGCTATCCTTGCAAGAGATACTTTGCCATCAAAGGCGTGCATATGCACATGCTCAATATCCGTTGAGTATAGTACTTGCAAAGCAGCTTTTCCAGCGCTGCGTGAATGGACTTGAATTGGGACTTTTAGCTCCTTTGCAGTTTCTATATGTTTTCTAAATCCCTCTTCCTGCCGTTCACGATGAGTGTGGTTTCTTTCAGAATAGTAATCAAGTCCAACCTCTCCTATTGCTACGATGGATTGTAAGTTATTTTTGATTAGCGATATTGCATTATCCACATATTTGAACTTGACAGGATTGCATCCAAGAGAAATATCTACATTGTCCCATTCTTCTGCTATGGAGAATCCATTCTGCCATGTCGCTGGTTCGATGGCTGATGTTATGATATGAATTCCTCTTTTTCTCGCCCTATTGATTATATTGCTTCTATCGTCATCAAATTCAGCATCCTCAAGATGGCAATGCGTATCTACAAATTTTATCTCCTTCAACGCAAACCGTCCCTAATGATTTCTTAAAGATGTATCAGTGTCTCGCGGACTTGTCAGTGTTTTTATCAGGGCGTTATTATTCTTATGGACATCTTTCTCTATCAATCCAGATTCCGAATATACTTCTCGGAAACTCTTTAAGCAGAATTCGATGGTGCGTTGACAGAACTATTTGTAGATTGAGAGGTGCCTTTTTGACTGAGCAAGTTGCTGATGCCCATATTCATATTTGTGAGGAGGACTGGCGGTTTGGAGCAAATCTGATTTTCACGTGGAATGATTTGGAATCTAGGTTTAAGAATAAAGAATTGAGTAGAGCCATTGTTCTACCCATGATAAGCAATAGCGATGATTCTGTGAAGTTGAATGATGCTTTCTTCAAGGAATCTGAGAAATTTCCTTATCGGGATAGAATTTGGACCTACTACTGGCCCCATCCAAAGGAAGTAAATCCCAAGATGCTTGTTGATTATAAAGTGGATGGGATCAAATATCACCCAAGTATTAGCCAAGTCAGAATCGACAACGCATCTGAAATTCTAAAGATCGCGGCTTCGAATAATCTACCATTACTAGTTCATTGCGGAAGAAATCAGATTAGTAGAATCGAATATCTCATTACAGCCGCAAGAGTAGAACCAGATACAACATACATTGCTGCTCATTTAGGAGGGCTTGCCAATGAGCTTATCCTAATGGCAATCACCCAGCTTCAAGATAGTCCCCAGTCTGATAGTATCTATTTGGAAACCTCTGGTTGCATGAATCCCAAGATACTCAGGCATGCAGTGGATACACTTGGGGCAGATAGAATTCTATGGGGCACCGATACACCATTCTTTGATCCGGAGGTTTCGAAGTTTGTTCTTCGTAGAGCTGAGCTTCAAGAAAAAGAACTCCGAATGATTTTGTTTGATAATGTTGTGAAACTCCACTCCTAGTAAAAGATCAATATTGATTTTCCCTATAATCTCTTGAGGAACTTATTCAAGGCAGAACAATCTCCTTGATCCAGTTCCCAATGTAATGGATGTAATTCAGCTAGTCACTCGGAATGTTTAATCAATTGGAACTGGCATACTCAATTCAAAAAAAGCTAAAGAAATCGCTAGTGGAGCTATGTATAACGGTGCTACGCGAGTAGTTCCTCCAGGGAGATGCACATCTATGACACATCATGGGATGGCTCAGTAGGCTCGTTCGTCGGAACACCCTTTCTAAACCGGAATAAACTCCCTGTCATCCTGAGAATAGTTCAAAAGGATGTTCGCTTTTGTCATAACGACTAAAATGAAACTCACTGAAGTGCTTAGAAAATATGGAATTCCAGCTGATGCAAGAGGAACCTGCGGCATTCAGGCTCTGAAAGAAAAGCATGTGTCATATCTTGATAACTCCCGATACGTT
>JAEOUM010000226.1 GCA_016839275.1 Candidatus Thorarchaeota archaeon | reverse complement strand
CTGGCCCCATGTCTGATGAAGTCACTCCATTTGCTATAGCGATTTTCCCGCTGGTTCGATCCTAGTGCAAATTTCAGAGCATGGAAGATGGAGGTCTTGCCTGAACCATTAGGCCCTGCTAAAACAGTTAATCCTCTGTCAAAGGAGACTTTTCCTGAATAGAATGACAGGAAATTATCCAACTTTGCTGATTCAATATATGCTCTGATATTACCCAACTCATGTTCCCCTAGTTAACGTCCCATAATTCTTTGTAATCTGTCGCTACTCTTCTTTGCCCTTAGTAGCCTTGTAAGACGATCTTCCGCAGTTCCGCTCAGGAGGAAAGGATACCTTGCTAAAATCTCCCTATCTTCTTTAGATAGTGGCATCCCATCATTTAGAACCTCGATAACTCGTTGTGTTGCTGAATAGTCTTCTCCCACTGCCATGAGGTAGAGTTGATCAAGAAAGTCATCAGGATATTCTATATTCAGGTTTTCAATCTCTGGTTGTGATGTTCCTCCCGCTGATTTAACTACTGACTCAAGGGTCCTGGGATTGCTTAGAGGTATTACTCCGCTCTTCGTAATAAGTTCCTCAATTTTATCCCTTGGAATCTGACCTGCCTCATTTTTCTCTGTCATGAAGAGACTTACTGCAAGAAGTTTTAGACTTGAGAATCCCCAACCCTCTGTAAGTTCTGCCGCAGCAGTCGGATCGATATCCTCACGTCCCTTCAACGCTTGCTCGAGCACACGGATACGATCTTCAAGTGTAGTACCCTCTATAACATAGACTCTATCGAATGCTGATAAGAGGTCTGCATCGACATCCCTTGGTCTTGTCGTGGCTGCAACAACCAAGACTTCTTCCCCATCCCATCCTGTTCGTTTGAGTTCATCTTGGAGAACCGCAGATCGGTCGCTTCTCGCGGGGGCTACTGTTTCCACTTTTTCAACAAATATCGCAGTTGGAGAGTTTCTCCGTGCATACTCAAATCCAACTCTTAGTATGTTTGCTCCGCTTTTAGCCTCATAGAGCATTTTCTCCATCCTGAAACGTACCAGTTTGAGTGGTACTTCCCGACACAGATAGTGGGTAAAAGCCTCGAAATCTGTCCCGACACTCCCAATCAGTAGAACTCGACCACCAAATTGCATTCCTGCTTCTGTTAGGTTTCTCCTAACTTTGTCATAACGATTCATCAGTGAGTGATGTTCCATTGCTTTAGTCACTACTGAATATTGACTTAGCCTCTCCGTAGGTTGTTTCTCAGGCTCTGTCAAGGTGACCGCTTCTGCATAGATACTCTCTTCGCTCAACTTGTTACCCCACTGGTTAGCCCTTTCGATTCTTTCCTGAAGACATATTACGTCTTCGGAGACGGTACAATTACGCGCCCTTCAATGAGAGGTTCATAAGTGTTATAGACAAATTGGATTGTAGGCAGTGTTACTGATGATTTCTCCTTCCGATAGACTACGAAACTTGGTCAAGAGTGTCATAACAACAATTGAAAGTAGAGGTCTCTTTGTTCACTCGACTGACCTTGAGATCAAATACGCAGAATCTGCTAGCAAGAAGGATTCAATAAAGACAACTCGAATTCCTTTGATTGTAGGTTCTTGTGTTCTTAATGCCCTTGTACCACGGTCAGCAATGCTCCTAGTTGGTGGCCACGGAGGAGGCAAGACAACTCTCGCTAAAATTCTTGGGAGGATGATGACTGGAAAGAGTCTTGAAGAGATTGACAACTGCATCCTGAGAGGTCATCCCCAGCTTACCGAGGAGAAGATGGTAGCAACATTAAAACCGGGTCCGCTCATCAAGGATGGTATTGAGATTGTTGTGTGGCGTTCATTTGTCACAGGATTCTGGAAGATCATTGATGAAGTGAATCGACTCACTCCTCACTCTCAGAATATCTTGCTCTCACTTCTTGCTGAGGGAGAAGTCAAGTACTATGACGAGATCAAGAGATGTGAAGAGTATTGTCTCTTTGCCACGCTTAATCCTGCGGATGCTGGAACCTTTGATGTGGGTCCTCCTTTCCTTGATAGATTTGGTATGGCTGTCCCTATCACTATGCCTACAGTGAGCGATTTGGAACTGATACTAGCATCACGCGATGAACGTTTGTTTGGGTTCGATGAGCTCTGGCAGGTGCCAGCAATCTTGACAGAAGAGAATCTCCTGACAATCTGGAATCTTGCTGATAAAATCCCCGTATCGTCTGAGGCATCCGAATATATGAGGTCATTAATCCGCGAGTTCGGAGCATGCATTCGGGTTGACAAGAGCCAATCATCGGGTCTAACTGTGGAAACTGGACTATGTGATGGATGCCATTTCAATACTGCAAAAAGTGTCTGCAATAAGGTGATTATTCCTCTAAGTGTTCGTGCTGCCAAGGATCTTAATAGATATTCAAAGGCAACAGCTTGGCTTCTAGGAGCTCATGAGGTGAGTATTGAGATTGTTAAGTCACTAGCTCCGCTAGTCTTCTGGCACAGGACAAGGTTTGTACGTGATGAGTTTGAACGTTCTCCCTATTACGGTGATGCGTATGAATTCACACAACACCTTGTAGAATTGGCTTCTGTTCGTTATGCTCAGAGAGCTGATGCAGTAGACATCATTGAACATCTAAAACATGGAAATGAATCGAAAGAATCCATCGAACAATTAAAAGAAATGGCGAAAAGTGATTTGCTTGTTCGTCTTGATTACACAGAATTGGCAAAAGAACTCAAGAAGTCCAGATATGTTACAACAGTGCAAAGTATCGAGCGCGGAATAAAGAGCCGAGATGTTGATCAGCTCGCGAAGATTCATGACGAGCTTCTCCATAATACAGACTTCCCAAATCGGAGTATGTTGCTAAAACAAGTTTCTGAAGCTCTACATAAATTGACTCTGACCCAATTTGAACTGACCTTTGAACAATGGCAGGACATCTGGACAACAATAGGTGTTCGATACCCTAAACTCACGCCAGTTCTCAAGGAAACGCTATCTCCACCCAAGAGAAAGGTTCTCAGAGTAGATGGATTGACTCTTGTTGTCTACGTCACAGGTGATTCACCTGAATCCTCTGTATTCCTCGAGATATCCGGTGGAAGTGAAGCTGTGAATCTGAAGGATGAGCTTGAGAGTCACATAAAGTCCTAGGGTGCTGAAGAATGGAAATAATCCGTAGTAATTTACAGGAGGAAGACAGTCTTCACTCAGCAGCAGTTCAAGCATGGTCACAGGCCCTCAAAGATTTTTATCACCCTCCACTTCCAGAGCCTGAAATAGAGAATGTCCTTGGAGTATCCAGTTACTTCTATATTGACGCAGGAACATGGACTGTCCACCTTAATGTTTCTGGAGTTCCTCTGCATCTGCAAATCGACGAGGTCATTCCGTATCTTACATCTATTTGTCATCATGAAATCCAGCATTATCTATTGTGTCCCTATGATGGTGTGATGAATGGGAGAATGTTCACAGCAGCTAGAAAACATGTCAATGATGCTACTGCAATGTTTGTGTGTAATCTCTTTGCTGATTTTGTTGTAGACTCTAATCTCCTGAGAAGATTTTCATCTCTGACACACAATCGCATCGCCTGCTCGATACATGACTCTGCAATGAGGATACAGGATCACAGTGAATTATGGAAATTGATAGTGACAAGCTATCGAGTCATGTGGGGATTTCCAATACCTCCTAGTATTGTTGTAGAACAGGAAATATTCGATGTGGCAAACGAAATTGTGCGTATCGCACGTGGAGCGATTGAGCAGGAACATCGATGGCCATCATCCTGCGAAAAGATAGCTCAAATACTATCTAATTGGATGCCAGATGATGATAACTTACCTGGTTCTTTTTCGGATGCTTCGATGAATGTGCAACAAGAAGGAATTGATGGCTCACAGAGTGTAGTTGCAATACCTCTTGATGTAGACGGTATGATGGGCAATCCTCTTGAAACGAGGAACGGTGATCGAGCAAGAAAGTGCCTTGATAGAGCCAACAATCCAACTCTCGAGGAGGAGATGGAACGACTTGCTATAGATGTTGAAAATCTGGGTGGAGATATTGAGGATTTACAGGGTGTCTTCCTAACAGCAGGTGTTGGTTCTGAACGAGCAGCATGGATACGATTTTGGTATCGTGCAAAGGCGTACAAATCGATTCGTTTTGACGTTAAAACATCCAAGGCAATAGGTTCAATCCCACTATCGCCAGAAGTCTGGAGGTTGGGTGATCCATTAGAAGATCTTGATATCGTACAGTCTCTACAAGCATTTCCAGTTCTTATTCCGAATCGCACAACAAGAAAATGGCAACTCCATCAGACTGTTGGCTCAGAATCTTCTGATTCACCTCCGGACATGCTGATTGTTATCGATTCCTCCGGTTCTATGACTTGGGCAATGAAGTCTCGTACGATTTCTGGTGATTACCATACTGCTCTCATCGCATCTTTTGCTGCAATAGACTTTGCTTTTCGACGAGGTTGCAAAGTTGCTGCAATAAACTTCTCCGATGGAGTTCAGACATCGGCTTGGTCAAGAGAACGGCCCTCAATAGAGAGAGTTTTGTTGGAATACCAAGGTGGAGGTACAGTAGCTCCTGTTAAGAAGATAAGTGAATTATGTGAGAAGGCAGATAATACAGTTCTAGTTTTACTAATAACAGACGCTGAGATATCAAATTGGAAACAGATGGTTGGAGCTATTGAATCACTATCAACGAGAGGCCACAAACTCTTCTTATTCCATATCGGAGCAGGAACAGGCTCTCGAGCATTAAAAATCCATCAGGTGATGGAAAAAGCTGGAGCATCAATCTATCCAATCAAATCTGCGAAAGATCTTCCAAGTCTAGTAATTGAAAAAGTACGTAGCATGTATAGACCCTAGTTTGAAACTGTAGCTCAACCCAAACTTTTATCATGCGCTCAAGAGCGCTCACGACTCGTGCCCAAGACTCCTTTAATGGACTTCTCGAGGCTGTAGCACTATGTACGAGATCACATTCAAACAAGTTCTCAACCCTGTTACAAAGATGCTCATTGTACACGCGCCTGAGATAGCAAAGGTCTGTAAACCTGGTCAATTTGTCATGATACGTGTCAACGAGACTGGGGAACGGATTCCACTGACAATCGCTGATTTTGATAGGAAGAAAGGTGAAATCACCATTGTATTTCAAGAGGTTGGCAAGACCACCAAACTTCTTGGCAGTCTTGAGAAAGGTGATTACATCCTTGATTTCATTGGTCCTCTTGGTCGACCTTCTGAAACTGAAAAGAAGTATGGAACTGTAGTTGCTATCGGCGGAGGGTGCGGAAGTGCAATTGTCTACCCCGTCGCTCGAGCGTTCAAAGAAGCTGGAAACTACCTGATAACAATCAACGGGGCAAGAACAATGGATCTACTTCTCTATAGGAAGCAAATGGAAGACATTAGTGACGAGTTCTATGAGACCACTGATGATGGTTCTTGTGGAGTGCATGGTTTTGTTACAACTGTCCTTTCTGAACTAATTCAGAGTGATCGTCAGATCGATTTAGTATTCGCTGTGGGTCCTGCTCCCTTGATGAAGTTCGTGAGTAAGACTACAGAGGCAAAGAAAATTCCGACTATTGTGAGCCTCAACAGCATAATGGTGGACGGTACGGGTATGTGCGGAGCCTGTCGTGTAACTGTTGGCGGGCAGATGAAATTTGCTTGTGTTGATGGTCCTGAGTTTGATGGTCATCAGGTAGACTTCAATGAGCTCTTAGGGCGACTCAATGCGTACAAGAAATACGAAACCGAATCTGATGAAATGTGGATTCGTGAACACGGGGGTGTAACTGATTGAGTACAAATGATGAGCCAAAAGCTCCCAAGAAAGAGCGTAAACCTCCGACAAAGAAAGTGCCAATGCCAGAGCAGTCGCCAGAAGAACGGGCTCATAATTTTGAGGAGGTGGCTCTTGGGTATTCTGAGGAAGAAGCCCTTGCTGAAGCTGAAAAATGCTTGCAATGTAGGAATCCGAAATGCGTGAGTGGATGCCCAGTTGAGGTTCCTATTCGCGATTTCATCAATCTAATCCGCGAGAAGAAGTTCATGGAGGCTGCAGCGAAGATTAAGGAAACAAATAGCTTGCCAGCTGTCTGTGGTCGTGTCTGCCCTCAGGAAACTCAGTGCGAGGCTCCATGTATCTACGGAATTCGAAATGAACCAATTGCAATCGGGCGCCTCGAGAGATTCGTTGCAGACTATGCTAGGGCTAGAGGTGAAGATCTTCCAGAACTAGCTCCAAAGAATGGCAAGAAAGTAGCCATTATCGGCTCAGGACCTGCTGGACTTACATGTGCTGGTGACCTCATAAAGATCGGCTATGATGTTACCATCTTTGAGGCATTTCATAAGACTGGCGGCGTACTTGTCTATGGTATTCCTCAATTCAGGCTACCAAAAGAGATAGTCACTGCAGAGGTAGAGTTTCTTGAGAGGCTTGGAGTTGAAATAAAATGCGATCATGTCATTGGAAAAATCCGGACGATCCCTGAGCTAATGAATGAAGATGGGTATGATGCTATCTTTATTGGAAGTGGAGCAGGTGCACCAAACTTCATGCCTATCAAAGGAATGAACCTGACAACTGTGTTCTCAGCAAACGAATTTCTCACGCGTGTCAATCTCATGAAGGCTTACAAATTTCCCGAATATGACACCCCAGTCAAGATAGGGAATAAGGTGGCTGTCATCGGCGGCGGTAACGTTGCAATGGATGCTGCAAGAACATCCTTACGACTTGGAGCTGACGAAGTGACTATTGTTTATCGCAGATCTCGTGAAGAGCTACCTGCTCGAATCGAAGAAGTGCATCATGCTGAGGAAGAAGGTGTTCACTTTCATTTCCTAGTGAATCCCACGGAAGTCCTTGGTGACGAGGCTGGCAATGTGATTGGGATGCAATGTATCAAGATGGAACTTGGAGAACCTGATGAATCAGGTAGAAGACGCCCAATACCAATAAAGAATTCTGAGTTTGTTATAGATCTTGACACTGTGATCGTAGCCATTGGAAACTCACCAAATCCAATCATTCCTCACACAACTCCTGGACTTGAAGTATCTCGGTGGGGAACTATCGTAATCGATGAGGAAACTGGTATGACTAGCCTACCCGGAGTGTTTGCTGGTGGTGACATCGTGACTGGAGCTGCTACGGTAATCAGTGCGATGGGACAGGGTAAATGCGCAGCTCGAGGCATTCATGCTTTCCTTT
>JAEOUM010000225.1 GCA_016839275.1 Candidatus Thorarchaeota archaeon | reverse complement strand
TTGTTCACAATCCAACTATAGGCAAGACTGGAACCATCGATTGCCGTATCGCATGTGATGAACTGACAGCTTTCAATATGCATATTCAATGAATCTTCAACATATATGGGGTAATAGTCATCATCAAAGACAGTATTCATGATTATTGAATGATCGCAGAGAAGAATATACATTCCCCAACCACTGTCATAGATTATATTCCCAATCGATGCAAAATTCGTCACATTGTATAGGTTGACTCCGTATGTGGCATTTCCGATAAGACAATCTCGAACCACAACATAGAGACTGATATTATAGAGGGCAATACAGCTGCCTGCGGCTCCAGAGAGGGTAATGTTATAGCCCTCAATGATATAGGGTTCTTCAAATGTGCCATTGCCTCCCCAGGAATCATCCTCTGCTTTCGTTTTAAGATCTTCATCTCCAGTTATTGAGAATGGAGCATAGTACGAATATGCTGGTTGAAATCTATCAACCGTGTCTTTTTGGATTACAGATCCAGTCTGAGAATCCTCGGTCACGCCTGCATTTTGATACTCCATGATGGTTGATGAAAGCAGAACCAGTGCAATGAAGAAACTCAAAAATGCAACCCTTTTGTTCACTATTACATTCCTCCATTACGCGATGTTACCCCTCCGATTACACAACTCTCCTATTTAATTGCTCGCCACTGTAACTTACCAGATTAGTGGTTCCTAGATTTTCTGATGATGGTTTGCAGAACATAATTGTCCTAACACTGAGAATCGCTTACCCTGCACTTCTTCGACGTGCCATGATCTGTATGAAGACGACGAGAACGATCGCGAGCGAGAATCCTCCCACTCCTGACATCACTAGGGGTATGATATCTCCCGTGATTGCCGTTGGAGTGGCTGTTGTCGTGGTGGTTGTTGTCGTGGAAGTCCCATCAGGAATATGGGGATTTGTCCCACCATAGTACTCGTAGAGGTTTGAGATGTCATCTCCATCCGGATCAAAACCTGCATCATTGAACAGTGGATTGAGATAGTTCTGTACCTCCCAGAGATCAGGCATCTGGTCCCCATCAGAGTCTTCGCTCTCAGGATTCAGACCAAGGAGGTACTCCTCAAGATTTGACAGTCCATCATTATCGAGATCGCCAGCTGTATCATCTGCAAGTGGATTCAGTCCGTACATCACCTCCCATGCGTCGGGAAGCGAGTCCCTGTCAGAATCAGGAGAGTATGGATTCAGCCCATTCGCAATCTCCCATGAGTCAAGCAATGTATCAGAGTCAGAGTCTGTTTCTCCTAGAGGGTATAGATCCCAAGCTCCCGCTGTGCCATCCAGACAATATGGTCCCGCGCCATCCCAGTCTGACCAGTAGTTGCCCTCTGCGGTCATAAAGTCATACCATATGCATGCAGAGGCAGTGGAATCATAGCCCTGAACGCCGCCATCATTGTTGCTCACAAAGAGGTTATGATGGACTGATTCATTCTCACAAGATGAGATGTATAAGCCATAACCATTATTCAAAGCTAAAATATTGTGCATAAGACGAGAGTGCCAGCTACTTGCGCGAATGCCGTCGCCACCATTTGTACTCATCGTGTTCCAATTTACTTCAAAGTCAAATCCCCCCATGATATGGAGACCATGTCCTTCATTTTCGACAAGACGATTGAATGTAATGATGCACAGCCCAGAGGTCATTAGAGATATACCTGACCACCTGTTCCTACCGCAATCATTACTATGTATCAACAATTCAAAGCAGTCCCAGAGGTCAATTCCTCCCGCATTGTTGGAGTTGCAGGTATTGTTCACAATATCCAGCCCAAATGATGATTCGGCAAATATTCCGCTGCTGAAACTGAAGTCACAGACGTTGCTGTAGATTTGGACTTCTTCAGAATCAAAGAGCCGAAGTCCAAAGCCACTATTATGGGTGAGAGTATTTTCCTTGATTAGTCCACGTCGCGAATAAAGGAAATCAATACCACTATAGCAATTACTACATTGATTGTCAATGAGTGTTGTGTCTTCTGCATCAGCTGTCTTGATCCCTGCACCACCAGAGACTTCACAATTCACATTCTGAACAAGGGTGAAGTTTGAAAAGATAATACTTACACCTGACTGCTTTGTGTAGCTGCAGTCTGAGTTGATGATGCTGCAACCATTGCTGAGAGTGATACCTATGCCAATGACTGTGTGGGAGCAGTCTAGGGAGGTGAGTACAACATTGCTGCAATTGGCAAGGAAGACCTGCCCGTGGGGACTGGAGATTGTGACATCTCGGAGTGAGAAATAGAACATCACTGGTTTGCCATTGACAAGATTGCTGGTGACGTTCTCAGCATATTTGATACTCTCCTCCAAGGAGTAGCTCAAGCCCGATATTCCGTCCTCTGTGAATGTGTTGTCTGTGACACTCACATTCCACCCGGGGTTGAGGAGTAGACCATATTCTGTATTGTTCACAAATCTGTTCATCTGAACAGATGCTGAACCCCACGTTCCAACTAACTCAATCCCCTTTTTGTTCTCTACAAAGTCACAATCTAATACATCGACTGTGCAATGGACGAGCTGGAGACCAAACAGGGAGTTCCCCGTCATTGATGCATGCTCTACACTGATGCTATCGGAATAGTCAACATAGATTCCACTGTCGTCGTTGTAATCAAGATGACTATCCATGATTTGGCAATCAAAGCACCAACGTAGAAAGGCTCCTGATTCGCAATAACTGAGGTTCTGGTTGGTGAGTTTGACTCCTGTGCAATTTATCAAGATCGCTTGTCCAATCCCACCACCATAGCTTGTTCCCACCTCATTAATCAAGAATGTGAGTGGAAGGCCGTTAACAAGGTTATTTCTCTCGTTGATGGTTTCATAATCTGCAATATTATCAAACAAGAAGTGAAAACCATCACCGTGCATAGTATTGTTTTCAAGAGTCATGTTGTATGCATAAAAGACCTTTAGTCCATGGGTATTGCCCCAGAGTGTATTGTTTGCCACAGTCGTCGAGGGAGAAGAAACATCCATTCCCCAAGCCTCGTTTTCGAAGACTGTGTTGTTGAAGATTGTGCTGTTACTAGAAGAGGACATCCATAGACCATACTGGCAATTCTGGATACGGCAGTCCTTCACCACTGTTTCTGGCGATGATGACACATCGACGCCTACATACCAAGACTCGCAGTGAACGTTTTCAATCATTGCACTACCACTGGCTACTGAAATGATCCGTACCCCGCGATACGAACCAGTTGAAGAGCCAGACAGCCAACAGTCCCTGATTACAAAATGCTTGGTAGTACCATAGATAAGTATACTATCTTCCTCCAAGGCAGTGATATTCCACCCTTCTAGGATATACGGTGAAGCAGCATCGCCTGTTCCAGAAACTGCGCAAGATGCTAGTGCAGTATCGTTCATTATTTCGATTGGGGCATGCTGTGCATAGTCTGATAGCGATATCAAACGATAAGCATGCTCATTATTCTGTACATACTTAGTTTCAATCGGATGGAGCCATGTGAGAGACCCCATCAAAAGAATCATGCATAGTGTTACTACGAAGATGCCTTTTCCACGCGACATTGGCATTCCTCCTCATCATCGGTGAAATATTGCCAAACCAGATGGAGTACTGACCAATAAGCACTTCGGAAAATCTCAACACTATATGACGTTGCTATTCAATTATCGCCCTATAAATACAAGTCTTGAATCTCAATTGAAATCTCCTGATGTGTGTCAGTGAGACTTATCTACAAGCCGCTTCTGGTTGCTTTGAGGCTATCTTTATGGAATCGATGTTGATTAGCGTTGACCCTGAGAGGATATACAAACATATCCTGAGAACTGAAAGCGAGAAACATGCTCTCTACAGCCTTGAACGGATGGAGGCTTGTGCGGACTATATCCTTGCTGAGTTCGAGTCCTACGGCCTAAACACTAATGTCCACGAGTTCCAAGTCGAGGGATTCGACCATACTTTTCGTAACATCGAGGCCAGCACAAAAGGCGAAGGACCTGAACTCATCATTGTATCGCACTATGACACCATCAGACATGCTCCTGGAGCAAATGATAATGGATCTGCAATTGCTGTGATGCTTGAGGCTGCACGTGTCCTGTCAATGGGCGAACCCTCTGGAAATGTGCGCTTCATCAGTTTCAATCTCGAGGAAACCAATCCTTCAAGAGCGCAGCAGATGGCCAAACTTGCTCTTGAGCATGGTGTACGTGATGAAAATGGAAGGTACACTTCTTGGCACATCTCTCAGAAGATGGAGTGGTTCTCACTACTTCATTCCAAGTTCGTCACCGAGTCCAAGACCTATGCAGAGGCTGCTGCAAAGGCAATCACAGAGATGGGCAATGAACTCTCCTCTGAAGAACGAAATTATCTGGAGGAAATTCAAACTCTCCTCAGTGGAATCAATCTCACCAGTTGGCCAGGAACGACGGCCCTCATGGGGAGTAGTGCGTGGGTGAGAGATGCTCTACAGCGAGGACATAGTGTGAAGGGTGTTCTGTGTCTAGAGACAATGGGATACATATCTAGCAAGAATAACTCGCAGCACTTTCCTGAGGGCATGGATCCCAGTATGTTCAAGATCTATGGCACCGAGTCCGAACTCAAGACAGGTGATTTTCTTGCTGTTGTTGGTGACTGTAACTCGGAACTCCTTGCGAAGGCATTTTGCGAGCATTGTCGGAGGGAGTCAGTTCAGTTACCCTATGCATGCCTGCAGGAAGACTTCACCTATGAACAGGCTGCTCATATCATGTATGACATTCTGCGTTCTGACCATGCGCCATTCTGGAGAGAGAACATCCCCGCCCTTTTGTTGACAGACACTGCTAACTTCCGTTATCCCTACTATCATACTCCAGCAGATACCATCGATAAACTTGACTTTGACTTCCTTGCAAAGATCTGCAAGGCTGTTGTGGCTACAGCTCTCTCACTCTAGTCTAGACTAATACAAGAATCAGCCAGCCCAGCACGATAATAACGACCAGAAATCCAATTGAGAATGCTAGATCGAATCTCGATGACATTGAGAACATCATGTCACTATAGAGATTCGCCTCGTACTCCTTGAAGACCTCTGTCTTTCGCAGGACCTGTGGGAGCTCTCTGCGAGCCTCCTCATTCTGCTTCCAGCCCACATAGCACATTCCTGTGAAGAGAATGCCTGTAAACAGCAGAGCAGCAATACCAAACTCCTTTGATATTACAAAAGCACCTACTAGTGCCACCATCAG
>JAEOUM010000224.1 GCA_016839275.1 Candidatus Thorarchaeota archaeon | reverse complement strand
GGTACATGAGCGCATCGTCGTTTTCGTACTTCAATGTAAGATTGCAATCCTCAAGCCCTGCTATTCCTATGAACACAGGCTTGTTCCCTGTGTATTCCCTCTCATAATGTTGTAGTGTACTTGGCGAAAAAATCGTCACGACGGTTATCGCTGCAACAGAGAGCACAATTATTGCTGCAACAGCAGCTGTAACATTCTTCTGCCTTTGCTCCAATTTGTTTTCCTTCAACGAGTCTGATGATTATTTTATTTTTATACTCCATGATATGTCAAAAAACAATACTCATTGATTGCAGTATTATGAGAGCAAGTGCTCTCTAATACGCGAGAAATCTAGAAATCTTTGTCAAAAATCATTAGTTTGCAATCATAAGCTTTTCTTCAAACCGCTACGTGTTTGAGCATGGACTAGTCACGATTTAGGCAAGACTGATGTATAGAACCAATGGTACTATTGAATAAAATAGTAAAATGAGTTGGCTGCAGTTTCCTGCAGCCCAAAATTAGCTTAAACAGCTATAGCCATTGCTTCTGGAGCTATGGCCAATTTCAACTTTGATACAAGTTCTTTGTACCGGTTTCGAATTGTGACTTCAGTAACTCCAGACACTCTAGAGATATCGCGTTGAGTGACCCTACAATCATTTAATATCGCAGCGACATAGATCGCAGCAGCTGCGAGACCTCTTGGGTCACGACCAGTTATGAGTCCACGCACTTCCTTTGCCTTCTCTAGGATTTCCATGGTTGTGCATTGAACCTCAGTGGGTAGGTTTAGTTCTGAGATGAATCTTGGAACATACATTGCCGGGCTTGATATCGGCATTCGCAGCTTTAGCTTTGTCACCAGCATCCTGTAGTGTGCTGAAATCTTCTTCTTGTTCTCTCTGGAATGTTCGGCAATCTCTTCAATAGAACGTGGTGATCCCCTGTGTCTGCAGGCAGCATAAACAGCAGCTGCAGCTGTAGCATCGATACTTCGACTTCGCCAGAGCCTTCCTGCAATGAGTTTACGGTACATGCGTGCTGCTTCTTCTTTGAGACTTTGTGACATTCCCAACTGAGATGATAGTCTGTCTATCTCCGTCATAGCTTGAGCAAGGTTTCTATCCAGTGAGCTGTGGACTCTTGTTCGTATCTGCCATTTACGTAGCCGATAGATCTGAGCCCGCTGCTTTGCACTGAATGTACCACCCTTGCCATCACGGTCTCTCCAATCAATAGTAGTCGCGAGACCTTTATCATGCATTGAAAAACTCTCAGGTGCACCGGTCCTTGACCGCGAGTCGCGCTCATCTGATGTGAACGCACGCCACTCTGGACCTGAATCAATACGATGGTCGCTGAGCACAAGACCACATTTTCCGCAAATCAGTTCGCCCTTCTCATTATCCCTGACAACCTCTACTCCCCCGCATTCGGGGCAGGAGACGTTATGGGTGCTTACAGTTCCTACTTCCTCTCTTCCTTCCAATGTGTTGCTAGACATTTCTGCACTTATTCCCTCCAGCATCCCGGATTGACTTGAGGGCCCGGGCGCCCTCGATTTTGGTGGTGGTATTTTCTTTCGTTTTTAATCACGGTGCCATTGTGATATTGAGTTTCTGAACGAGTTCTTTGTAGCGATTCCGGACGGTGACCTCTGTCACACCTGCCGCCATGGCGATGTCACGTTGGGTCACTCGGTGGTCTGTGAGAATACTAGCAATATAGATGGCAGCTGCTGCGAGACCGCGAGGGTCCCTTCCTGTGACCAGGGTTCTGTTCTCCTTGGCTTGTTCGAGGATCTCGATGACCTTCTGTTGAACAATTCCTGGTAGGTCTAGCTCTGTAACAAATCTCGGTACATAGTTTGCTGGGTCTGATATGGGCATCTTCAGGTTCAGTTTTTCCACTAATAACCTGTAGTGCTGTCCAATCTTCTTTCTGCTCACTCGTGAGTGTCGCGCTATCTCTTCTAGGGAACGTGGTGCATTTCTTAGCCTGCATGCGGCGTAAATCGATGCTCCAACCATTGCGTCGATGGACCTGCTCCGCGCAAGTCGTCGAACAATCAGTTTTCTATATAGCAGTGCAGCCAGTTCCTTGATGCTCTTGTTGAGTCCCAGCTGTGATGACAATCGGTCGAGCTCAGACATTGCCTGGGCAAGATTCCTGTCCACTGAGCTATGAACTCGAGTGCGTATCTGCCATTTCCTTAATCGGTATATCTCTGAACGCTTCTTTGCAGAGAATCGCTTTCCTTGGGAGTCATGATCTCTCCAATCGATCATGGTACTGAGACCCTTGTCATGGATTGCGTAGTTTGTCGGGGCGCCAGCTCGTGAGCGAGCGTCCTTCTCGTCACTTGTGAAGGCTCTCCATTCTGGACCTGAGTCTATTCTATGTTCAGAAACAACTAGACCGCATGATGCACAGATTCGTTCTCCCTTCTCAAGATCTTGGACTACTTCTTTCCCTCCACATTCTGGACAGGTGAATCCACTATCCGCTTTGGAAGACCGTTCTGGTTGTTTTCTGTCACTTCGCGATGACATGGTTCTTCAGCTCCACTCCTCTGTCGTGGGAATCGACATATCAAGAACGCCTGACCTCATCTTATCAGCAGGTGAGTCAATTGGGGTGGCGTAGAAATCGAATAGAATGCAGTTCAATCCCCGTTCAGATTCCGCTAAGTTTATATACTAAAATCTACTTATAAGTCTTTCGTTCCTTATGCGGACTAAGGACGTTTCCTTTTTGCGGCTGTTTCTGCTTAGACATTGTTTTGATATAAGCATTGCGAAAGGGTTGGGACTTGATAAGATTGCTGAATTTTTGAGATTTGTGTCGAATTTTGGATATCACGAATTTCTCTCATGGCTTTCCTCTCAACTTAACTCTTTATGACCTGCGCCATTGAACTCCTCTTCCTGATTTCATTTTCTTCTCTTTCTCCCTCTCTCTTCTTTTCATTTTCTTTCCCTTTATGAACAGCCTCTCTTCTTCTGGATTTAGTTCGTCCAGAACATCTACCTCATCTACTTCATCTTCTTCGGTCGTCTGATTTATTTGTGATTCGTCTTCTTCGAAATCATAGAATTTTCTTCTTCTCTCTTCATCTATCTCTCTATCAAATTCTCTTTTTCTCTCTAGAAAATCGAATTCATTGAGCTGTTGCTCAAAGAGTTCTTCCCACCATCGCGACAAATTGACTGGACTTATTTTGTACCATTGCTCATTCCTGTTCTTAATGATCCACAGAACGACCATTTTCAAGATGTTGCCCATTTTCGCTCCTGGTATCGAGGTCTTATTTCCCTGCAGTTCGAATCCCATATCTGAAAAAGTATGCTTGACTTGCTCAAAATCACTTACGCTAGTTATGAGTTTCTTTCCCAATGCTGTCAAGACATCATATCCATAGGCAGTCAACCAAAGTTCTTTCAAGTCAACTTCATTCGATGATTCACCAACACGCACTCGCTTGATTTCAGAATCTCGAATCTCAGTTATCTCCTGAGCTCTAATGGCTATCTCAACATGTTTTGTAATGAGTTCCTCAAGCCTTAAGCCAGTGGTTGTTCCACCTCTATCTACTGATTTGGCAATCTCTCGGATCAATCCATTTGCTACTTGCTTGACAGCCTCCTCAATAGTGATTTGAGGCGGAATTGACAGAAACAAGTCCTCCAAGTCACAATCAATGAATCCATAGTTTTTCAGACCCATAGCATGCAGAATATCCTGTTGAACTCTAGGATCTTTTCCGAACATCTTAGCTATATGATGGAGAAATGGCCACGGATAGATATCACTAGGTCGTTCATAGACTATACCTTCTCTACTTGCTATGAGCCATGAATAGCCTTTGCAAGCGTCATCGATTGAAACTCCACGAGTAAAATAAATCGGCGTGAAATCAACAGACCGGAGCTCGTTCTTAGTCAAATCTAGCGTCTTCAAATTCTTGCAAGACCATAGCGGATTAAGGTTAATGGACTTGAGCTTATTCTCCTTTAATGAAATGTCCTCTAGATAAGCGCAAGAAGAAAAAGCAGAAAGTTCAATCCTCTTGAGATGATTATCGGATAAATCTATCATCTGCAGTTTTGTGGTTAATCTGAGCGGATCTAAGTCAATGGACTGGAGTTCATTCTTTGATAAATTGATAGTTTGCAGGCTTGTACAGGAGCTGAGAGGAGAGAGATCAATACTTCGAAGCTTGTTCCAACCAAATCTGAATTTTCGCAGGTTAATGCAGGAGCTGAGTGGAAATACATTGATAGATTGAAGCTCTGTTAGACCTATTCTTAGTTCTGATAAATTAATGCAGGAGCCAAGTGGAGTGAGATCGATGTTTTGAAGCATCGAACCTCCTAACCCAAATGTCTGCAAATTAGTGCAGTGGCGAAGTGGTGAAAGATTGATAGTCTGGAGTTTATGCCCGACCACCCAAAGTTCCTGAAGGTTATTACAAGATTTGAGAGGATCAAGGTCAATAGACTGGAGATTGTTTCCACCCAATTCGAGAGTCTTAAGACTCTTGCAAGATCCGAGAGTTGCAAGGTCAATAGTCTGGAGATTATTCCCCTGCAATTCGAGATTCTGAAGATTAATACATTCTCCAATGCCTGATAAATCGATTGAAGCCATATTATCATAGTTAAAACTAATTTTAGAAATATTTTCATCAATTCCCGCCTTGTGTTTGCTGCCATCTAGTTTTGTATACGTCAGCACAATCGTCATGGCGCCCGTGCCCTCATCTCTTACTTAAGTAGCGACGCATCCGGAAAAGCGTTACGAGCCTAATGTAATAAACTAGCTTAATGTTTGAGTAACTTTAGAACTTGAAGAGGAAGCTCATCTCGATTGCTGATGGTTAACT
>JAEOUM010000223.1 GCA_016839275.1 Candidatus Thorarchaeota archaeon | reverse complement strand
TGGACCGGGCGAGATTTGAACTCGCGGCCTCATGGATGCAAACCATGCGATCTGCCGGGCTAATCTACCGGCCCACTGATAATGAAAAGTCAAATATTGAGTGTTTTAACCCTTACGCTCCGATATGTCCTCGCGTAAGGTATCAACCCATAATGGTGCTCCCTTAAGCCTAGAGGCTTCCTCAGGTGTGAGTTCTTCGTACTTGACTAGTGTCATGTCATCAGGCAGAATTCCACTGACTCCAGCTGGATCCTCCAATATGAGTGTAAATGAGAACTCACCTCGTAGCGCGGCTTTCATCTCCTTAAGGATCTCATTCGCGCGTAGCTTTTCCTCCTCATGCTCGGCAAATCCGCCCGCTGTTTCAACCACTGAACGAACTCTGAATAAAAGACCTTCAACATTGGTAATGAAAGCATCAGCTGCAGGACCAGGTTCTACATCAATCCCCCACTCAGGGAAACGGTAGGTGCACGAGCTAGAACGAACAACTCTAACATTCAGAAGTGACACATCATCAACAAATAGAGTGAATCGCGAAGGCTTCCTCTGCTCTGCCGAAAACACATCATTGTGACTGAATCCGCAATCAGGGCAATGAACAATAAACATTGCAAGCTCATTGAAGAAGGGAACACTGTACAACATGGAACGTATTGAGAGATTTCTCTTATTACATACTGGACATTGGGATGCGTACTCGTTTTTCGACGTCATCATGACCAAGGAGTCTGAATCTGTAGGTCCTATAAGCCTGACTCTCTGGCAGATTACGCTCGGATACATACTGTGGTATACATCACTATAATGCTCAAAAGCAAGAAGGCAGTAGTTATGGCAGTGCACGCCACGCACTACGTGATAGTCTATAAAAGATGCCAGACTAGAAGTAAGTAGGCAAAGAGAGAGGAAACACACCATGGATATCAACAGTATCTACATCATTAAACGTGATACTGGGGTGTGTATGTACTACAAGGATTTCACGGGATCTGCATTTGATCCTCAACTCCTCTCCTCGTTCCTTGTGGCAATGACATCGTTCTTCGATGAGGCAACGCGTTCCATTAAATCTCAAGCGCGTGCATTCGAAGGCATCGACTATACAATTGTCGTTGAATTCGGAGACTGGACCCTTGGTGCCATCTCAACTAAGGTTGATAATCAACATGTCAGAAATAAACTCAAACGAACTGTGGATAAATTTGAGGACCAATTTGCTGTTCTGAAATGGGTCGATCTCGACCTCGCAGTCCATACTCGGTTCGAACAGACCATCATGAACGAGTTCGTCCGCGAGAATATCATGCCAGAAACTCTGATCGCAGTAAGACCTGAATGGGAGCATCTCACCCGCCGACCTGATGTCATATCATTTCTAAGGCTCATACCTGATATCTGCTCTATTGAGGATGCTGCATCATTTTTGGAAGTCCCGGTAGAGATAGCACTCAACCTTGCTGCAGAAGCTCTATGGGAAGGGGTTATCATTGTCACAAATCCAGTAAAACCAGATGATATCTACCAGAGCACATCACTTACTCCAACTAAAACAACATTAGAAGATCTCTCGCCAGAGGCTGCAAGAGCACTTTCAGAGCTTGACGGAGAAACTCCATTATCCATAGCAGCGGAGAGATTGAGAACAGAGGATTTGAAACGTTTCCTTGAGGAAGTTGCATGGCTAAAGGAAAGAAAGATGGTCGAACTCGTTTCGCCTTCTCAAGCAGTAGTTGTACGCTATTCATCTGCTCTTCAGGGCATTTTGAAACGACTTGCAGATATTGTGGGATTCGTTCCCATTAGAAACATCTTCTTTGAGGCTCGCGACGAGTTAGTAGCACTCTATCCTTGGCTGACGTTTGTCACACTAGAAGAAGGTGTGGACATCGATATGAGAAGCTCACTTCTATCTGCAACTTTGAAGGGTTCTCTTGCTCCAGATGCAATAGATGACGGTTTTCGTGTCTTCATTCAATTCATCACTAGAATGGTGAAAGATCTTATGGGTGCAAGAGTAGTAAATAAAATCCTCTTCAACGCTAAAGATGAAATTGAACAGAGATATCCGAGCACAGTATATCATATCGAGTGGGAATCCTTTCTTGTCTAGGCTGATGAGGGAAAGATTTGATATCCCTTTAGCCATCAGCACAATATACAAATCCAATAAAACACGGATGTCGAACTAGTTTAGTGAGGAGTAGGATATAAGTGCGAAATACAAGATGGTCTGGCACTGTCCCAATTTTTCTTTTGGGACTAAGCATACTACTTGTCTTTCTTATACTCCCACTAGCAAGCTACAATGATGCGCTCATCCTCATCTCTTCAATATTGACACCCTTAGTTGCATTCCTTCTGGGTGCTCTTGGACTATGGACATTTAACAGAAACTCGGAGGACAGAGAAGATCAGATTCAGACTCTATTTCTGTGGATATCGATTGGTCTACTCATGGTATCTCTATCAGAGATAGCTGGAATAATAGTCAATCTCATCCAGAACCCACCAGCAATTGAAGTAATTGTTGGACTTGTTCAAATGCCAGTTTTATTACTATGGGGATTTGGGATTCTACAATATCTTCGCTCAGTAAATTCAGCTCTCGAGTTACTGGAGAGTTGGAAGCTCTGGTTCATCCTACTGATGTTGACTGCACTTGCCGCATTGAGCCTCATTGTGATAAACGCGCTCTACAATCCATGGATTGGATTGGTTGAGAATATAGTGCTATCACCCCTTGTAATCGGATTGGTACTATTCACAGTTGTTGCTCTTGGACTTGTGCTGATTTTCAGGCAAGGAGAGTTTGCAAGATCCTTGTTTTTTATTTTCATAGGCTTCTTCCTTTACCTCATTCGAACTGTTCAATGGGCGTTAGCGACATCTGTCTTAGGTACACCAGCGAATAGTTTCTTTGCTCTTGAAGCGTGTGTATTCTTCGGAGCTGCATTTATTCTAGCGCGAAATCTTGGATATCCCAAACAGCGAATGTAACATCGGACATCATTTTTCAGCACTCGATTCAGACTCTTCAGCGCTTTCTATCTTACCAAGCGCATGTTCGAGCATATCACGCATTTGTGGAGGAATGGAGTCGGGATCATTTTCTAGTCGTGTCTTTAGCTTTTCTAGCATTTCAGGAGGAATATTTCTATGAGACCCCATCATTCCTGCCATACCACCTGCACCCATCATCATACTTGGAGCCACAGGCTCAAGCTGCTCTCCTCCGTGCTCAGTGACCACGGTTTTGGCTGTTTCTGCAACCTCCTCCGTAATCTCCTCAAGACCTTGATGAGCATAATACGTTTCGTAGAGAGATTTGAAAACTCCTTCCTTGGAAAGTAATTCCTCGTGTGTACCTTGCTCTACTAAGACACCATGGTCAAAGACTAATATTCGAGATGCGTTGGCAATTGTCGTCAATCGATGAGCGATAACAATCGTTGTACGGTCATGGAACAGCATCTCCTGTGCATCTTGAACAAGAGATTCACTATAGGCATCAAGACGACTAGTAGCTTCATCAAGGATCAGAATCTTTGGATTCGCGAGCATTGTTCGGGCTATAGTAATCATCTGACGTTGGCCAGCACTGAGGTTCTTTCCACTCTGAATGACCTGAGTATAGTATCCATTTGCGAGCACTTCAATGAACTCATTAGCACCAATTATCTTGCAAATATCAATTATCTCTTCATCGGTAGCATCAATCTTACCATATCGAATATTCTCCATAATCGTGTCATCAAATAGGTATGGCTCCTGAGGGATGAGTGACATAGCATGACGGAGAGAGTGCAGCTGAACATCGCGTATGTTTTGATCCCCAATGAAAATACCACCTTCAAGAGGATCGTAGAATCGGTTCACAAGTGCTGCAATCGTTGTCTTTCCAGCGCCTGTATGTCCAACAATCGCTACAGTTTCACTTGGATTGATTGAGAAGCTGACATTCATGAGGACAGGAGTTTCCTTAACATACTCAAATACGACATTCTTGAAGTAGATACCATCACTCTCTTCACGTAGAGGGACTGCGTTAGGAGCGTCAGTTACAGCTGGTTTTGATTCCAAGACATCCGATACGCGATCCATTGCAGCAAGTGATGCTTGAACCTGTGTTGCCATCATACTAAGTCCCAGGATTGGAAAC
>JAEOUM010000222.1 GCA_016839275.1 Candidatus Thorarchaeota archaeon | reverse complement strand
GTTATGTGTCAAGACAGTCCTCATACGTATTTGAAGAGGACTGTTCGGACGTCATAGGGAAATTAGAAGTTAGCCACTAAGCAAGATTTAAAACCACTCTACAAGGTGCGTCATTGAACATACAAAGAGGTAGTCCAAAATGGCCATCTGGCACACAAGGTCCAATCGTACAAACACAGGTTCTCGACTAAAACGATTCAGAAGCAAGAAGAAGTATGAAATGGGCCGCACACCCACTGAAACCCTTATGGGTGAAACAAAGAGGAAAACAATCGATAGTAAGGGCAAGTCAAAGAAGAGCCCAGCATATAGAATTCAGTATGTCAACGTGACTGACCCAAACAAGAAAGTCACATTTCGTGCAGAAATTCAAGATGTTGAGATGAATCCCGCAAATATGGACTACCAGAGAAGAAAAGTCATTACTAGAGGCACGATTATCAAGACAACAAAAGGCCGAGCAAAGGTCACAAGCCGCCCTGGGCAGGATGGCATCCTCAACGCTACTCTAATTTAACCTAGTTCAAGTCATCTCTAGCATATACCTCTGTCATGCAGAGGGTTCTATGATTTCTGCCTCAATGTTAGTTATGATGAAATCCTTCCCCCCTGTTATCTGTGTAGAACTGCCACCACACTTTGGACATTTCATTGGTGCAAAGACAGCAATTTGAGGAGGCAGGTCTGGATCAATCTTGGAAATACCTTCAAAACCACAATCATTGCATTTCAGTTGACCTTTTACACTTTTAATGCGAAGATCTGCTCCCTCAAGTATAGTATTTTTGCTTGCAATCTCAAAGTTGAAAATCAATTGTTCTGGGATTAGGAAAGTAAACTCACCAAGTTCAACATTTACCACATTGACCTTTGTAGCATTGTTGTTCTTTGCAGCTTCCAAGGCGGTATCAACTATTGAGCAGGCAGCAGAGAACTCGTGCAATTCCTCACATCCAATTGATTAGGTCTTACAGTCTGTTAAGGCATTTCTGTTATGGTAGAGAACTCCCCGACACTTTATATGAACCGGTGTTGAAAGCAATAACTATCTTTTGGAGACAGAGGAGAAAGGGTGTTGCCAAAGTCCGCACGAACCCCAAAGAAAGGTGACGAAACAAAGAAGCCAGCTAGTAAACCTAGCTCTGATAAGGTAAAAGCCTCAAAGAAGACCACAGTTCAAAAAGCAAAGGAAAAGACGACTGCAAAGAAAGGGGTAGAAAAGAAACCATTGGTCAAAAAAGCAGTCGAGAAGAAAACAATAAAGAAAACGAAATCCAAGAAGAAACCTGTTAGCATGGATGATGATCACATACTCAAAGAACTTGAAAAAGAATTACAGAATAGCGACGAACAGGTTTGTCTTGGTGCTTTAGAACGATTGAGTCAGTTGAAAGACCCTAGAGCAACTGAGGTCTTGATTAGAGGACTGACTGATTCTCGACACATGGTGCGAATTCATGCTGCTGCACAGCTTGGAGAGAGAAAGGATCCGCGCGCTGTTGATGCATTAATTAATTCTCTTCAAGATGAGTCTGTTTTTGTCAGGCAGACTGTGGCTGGTGCCCTTGAGAATATAGGCGGAGCGAAGGCTAAGAGGGCTATTGCAAGATCTGAGGATGAAGGGGTACTTCTTGATGAACTGCCAGAAGGCCGTCGATTAGAAGATTGAGTTAATTCTGAAGAGGACTATGACATAGCTCAGCTTATATTATTCAAGCTGCCGTACTATACTTGTAATCTGGACCCATGAGCTGACAAAAATGGAGCACGACGACGAATTAACAAGAATTGAAGCTGCAATAAAGGACTTGGATCTTGACTATATGCGCGGATGGGTTTCAGAGGATGAGTATAGAGCCAAGATGACCACACTGCGACAGCAGCTGAAGGAAGCTGGAGGAAGCGTGCAAGAATCTTCAATTACACCGAGAATTGAACCAACCGACCTAAAAGCTGCAAAACTACATCCTCCCCCTGTAGAGAGAAAGGCTACAGTCGACCCTGTCACTGCAGTAAAGAGAGCTATCCAATCGATGAGAAAAATCTCGATTGAGAGAATTTCTCAAGAGTCGGGCGTTTCAGCGCATAACGTCACAAAGATACTAGGAGATCTCCTTGACGGGCGCGAATTGTCAGGAAGGATCGACCATGATTCGGGTGATTTTATTCTAGGAACTGGTACAGGACCTGCACCGAAGACTATCCATGGATGCCCATATTGCAGAACCGAATTGGAACGGGTTGCAGTCAAGGGAGAAACAGTCACTTGTTCTGTTTGTAGAGAGTCTTTCATAGTAACGTAGCATTAGTACGTTAAGGGGAAATGCCCACATGGACCTTCTTGAAGCGTGTTTACATGCTAATGGTAGGGAGGCTGTGAAAGCTGTTCGGTCTTTACTACCCTCTGTTAGAACTTCAGCCATCTGGGCTATTATCATGCACGCAGCAGCTTGGCATGAGGAGCGTACCTTTGACACATCTCATGCTACGATTTCAGTGTATACAGTCCATAGAATGATTGAGAGCCTTGGACAGCATGCAACACTTGTATCTGAGAAATCAATGGCTAATCGTGTAATCAATCTTCCAACTGAGCAAACGACAAATCTGCAAGAGGTGTTGATTGAGCGATTGGCATACCACTTAGCAGATACAGACCATTGGCGATTAGAACAAGGACCCAGATATGATATTGAAACTCGGCTAGACTCACGAGGAAATGCGGTACAAGTGTACATCCAATCTATTAGAGAGAGAGTACAAATGAGCGCACTCAAAGCTGCTGCGGTGCTAGGAGCGAGAACAGATCAGACTATGCTCATCCGTGCAACAGCCTCGATAGCTGCAGAAGAACCAGACAAGCTTGGTCACACATTCATTATGCCCATATCTTTAGTGACCGAACTACCTGTTTCTGAATACACCAGGCCACATATCGCGACACTATGGCATCTCACAGAGTTCTTGGTAAGAAAGGTACCATCCAAGGCTGCAGATGAATTTGGAATGGATGACAAGATAGTCAAATTTGCCAAACCCACGGATTTATCACCGAATTCCAACCTTTTCATGAATGCTGTAGTCAAGTATGGAACATTAGGACATAATGCAATATTCGCTCACAGAATCTCCGAGTCTGCACGCCGAGGGTTAGTGAATAGCGATACAATACGGAGATTATTGGAAAAACTCCAGAGGAATATTGGAGCAGAGCTAGAGAGTGTCGATAACTTTTCATTGGATAGCCTTGCGAAGAAACAAGAGGGCACTGACTGGAGCACGTTCCCTACAGAGATAAGCCTGCCAAGTTCAAAGAAAGTCAGTGAGTGGTTCTCTGTAGAACATGGAGAATTATGGAATTCAATGTACAGCCTCAAATCATCTACATTTGAGAATATGATTATAGATTCTACCAGACAGGACTGGCCGATTATCAGAGCCATGCAGTACGCAATGGCTGCCATCACAGGGGATATAGAGGCATCACACCCATTAATCTTCACTCAAGCTGTTTGGGGTCTGGTCGATAATGGACTTGTACCAGAAAATCTTGCAGCATTGCAGGTTCATAGGCTACTCAGGGAACAGATGAAGAACATGTAAAGAGAGAGTGAAGAGGGAACCCCCTCTCACTCAAATTCATGATTGGTCATTGGTCGCCCTTTCTGTAAGATTCAGCAAGGAGGTCAGGTATATAGCGCACCTTCATGTTCTCCTCCTTCATCATATCGTTGATTTGGATGGTACAGAAGGGACACTCCGTCGTGACCATATCAGCCTCTGTTGCAAGGATATACTCCTTTTTGGTGTTAGCAATCTTCTGTGACAATTCACGCTGGCCAGCGCGAACGCCACCACCAGCACCACAGCACCGATTCTTCATAGGGTCATCAATATATTCGACTCCAGGAATCATCTTGAGAAGCTCAATCGGCTGATCTACCACACCTTGACCACGACCTAAGTGACAGGGCTCATGGTACGTAACTTTGAGGTCAATTCTACCCTTTGGTGGAATTATGTTCTCTTTTCCTATCACATCCAGCATATACTCCGCCAGGTCATAGACCTTAAACTTTGGAGGTTCACCACGTTTTTCCTCAATAAGGGGTCTATGATCCTCACGAAGGGTCTTTCCACAGCCTGCACATGCAACCACGACCGTATCAAGGTTGTATTTTTCCATGACTTGCTCGAAGATTTCAGTGACCCTTTCTGCGGCAGCATGAGCTGTGTTGAGGTCACCAGTTCTAAAAGCTGGACTAGCACAGCACCATTGCTCTTTGGGGACAATCACATCGATGTTGTTCCGATTCAGGACTTCAATCAGAGCTTTTCCAGTGCTCTGCATTCTGTAGTCGATTAGACATCCGGTGAAGAAGGCGACTCTACCACGTGGTTTCTCAACTAGAAATTCTTCAGAGGATACCTCACTAAGAAGCGACTTGTCTTTCTCAGGTACGGAACGTCCAGTTGCCTTGATTTGGTCAACGAAAGCCTGCTGACCCTCAGCAAGGGGATAACCGGCTTCAACAGCTTTTGCTCGGAGAAGCTCTACAGCAAGTGATGGAATCTTAATGCTTTTCGGGCAAATGTCCTCGCACATCTTACAGGTGGTACAGGTATAGACCATCTCGTTCATTGCCATTGCAACACGATCCTCTACGTCCCGAGGGTCAAGTTCCAATCGAGCCAGCTGACGAATAATCATTGGGCCGGGGTAGTCCCAAGTTTCGTGTACAATTGGGCAGTTTGACAGGCAGGCACTACATTCTATACACTTTCGAATCTCACGGAGCTTCTCAATCTGTTCGGAGTGAATAATTTCAGGATGCTGAACTGGTTTGTCACGAGCCACATATGGTCTGATTCTTCGAAGACGGTAGGTGACCTGTGACATATCAGTGACAAGGTCTTTGATAACAGGCATCTTTTCAAGGGGCTCAAGTACGAGTTTAGCATTTGGTTCAACTTTGGTCCTACAGGCGATTCGTGCCGTCTTATTGACTCTTACTGCACACGAACCACATTGACCACCTCTACATTCCCATCTAAAAGCCAAGCTTGAGTCATATTTGTCTTGGATGAATAGCAATGTATCAAGGACTGTCATTCCAGGTTCATAATCTACATCAAACTCTTGAAAATAGGGTTCATCATCATTATCGGGGTTGTATCTGAACACAGTTGTTTTGAATGTCTTTGTCATTATATCAACCTCCTCATGGCGGTGTAATCTTAGTAATCAGTAGGTCTTCCTTTTGCAGTGTCATCTTGCCATTCTTGCCCTTACGGATTACGATATTATAGTAGCCCTTGTCATTCGGGTCAGCGTCCACGCGGAAATGTGCTCCTCTGCTACCCTTTCTCATTGCTGCAGCCTCAGCAACCATCCTTGCAGTCGTCACCATGTGAACAAACTCAATGGCTTGGTGCCAACCAGGATTGAATCTCTTTACAGGAACATCGACCTTGATGTTGGGCACTACTTCCTCCTCTATTCGATGGAGTTCTTTGACTGCATGTTGCATATCCTCCTCCTTCCTGAAGATCTGCACCTTTTCCCACATAAGTTCAGTCAGTTCACTTCTAGCATCTGAGGGAGATATTCCTTCTTTCCGATTGAGCATTGCTTCGAGGCGCTCAAACTCATTCACTATCTCTTCTCGGTCCACGCCAAGATGTTTTGCATTCTTTGCAAACTTAGCAGCGCTCTCTCCAGAAATCGCACCAAATACTTGAGTGTCCGCAAGAGCATTTCCTCCAAGACGGTTCCCACCATGAACCCCTCCTGTACACTCACCAGCTGCATATAATCCTGGAATTGTCGTTCCTGCATGCTCATCGATTTTTATGCCACCCATGAAATGGTGAGCAGTTGGAGATACTTGCATAGGCTCATTACGAATATCGATTCCAGCATCTTCAAATTGTTCGACCATGCTCTCAAGACGAAAGTCCACTATGGATTTGGGGAGGTGCGCGATGCTCAGATAGACACCACCGTCAGGAGATCCTCTCCCTTCCAAGACTTCGGTCATTATTGACCGTGCAACTTGGTCGCGTCCAGCGAGTTCCATCACTTCTGGGTAATATCGGTTCATGAAACGCTCGCCTTTGTTATTGAGAAGTATCCCACCTTCTCCTCGGACAGCCTCTGTGACTAGTCTACCCTTCGCAGACTCTGGTTTAACCATTCCAGTCGGGTGAAACTGAACCATCTCCATATCAACCATGTCACAACCTGCTTCATAGGCCATGCCATAACCATCGCCCACATCCAGCTGTGCGTTACTTGTGACCTTGAAAATGCGTCCTGCACCACCCGTAGCCATGACCACAGATTTTGCACGAAAGACCAAATAATCACCATATTTCAAGTCCACTGCGCAAACACCTGAGATTGTTCCATTTGTGACGAGAAGCTTTGTAGCAAAGACCTCATCAAAGACTCTTACGGATGTCTTCCTAATTCCCTCAGTCAAAGTGACCATAATCTCAGAGCCTGTTCGATCAGAAGCATATGCAGTTCTCCGCCAACTCTGCTTTCCAAAGGTTCTCTGAGCGATTTTACCCTCTGGAGTTCTATCAAAGACTGCGCCCATGTCCTCAAGGTCGAAGACTCTCTGCGCAGCTTGATTGACTAGAACCTCTGCTAGCTTCTGATTGTTAAGGTAGTTACCACCAACGATTGTATCCTTGAAGTGGGTCTCTGGATTGTCGTCTGGGTCGACATTCCCCAAGGATACATTATATCCACCCTCGGCCATCGCGGTATGAGCTTTGCCGAGGAGCTCTTTGCTAAGCATAATAACGTCAAGGTTATGTTCTGCAGCCTCTATTGCAGCACGGCACCCAGCTCCGCCAGCACCTACAACGAGTACATCGCACATAATTGTCTTATAATCCAACTACGGACCTCCAGTAGACAGCTCTCCATTGGTGAACCGTCGAGCTTGCATGCTCCGTTTAAGAGTTACTATTGAGGGCGGAGGTGATGTGTAGATACTTATGGCACTTCTATTAAGTGAAGCATACTAGATTCTAGTCTTCTTCATGACATAACTGAAATGGAAATTGGAAAGGGGTTCTTCAAACCCCAATCCATTCACTACTTGATACCGATCTTTGCATAGACCTCAGCTTTTCGACTAGCAATGAGCTTGTCCATATCAGCATGTATACTATTTCCATGAGAATCCATTGTGACAAGGAGTGGTCCGAATTCCTCTGCTGTGATCACCCAGAGAGCTTCTGGCATTCCTAAATCATCCCAGAGATAAGCAGTGACTTCCTTCAATCCCTTAGCAGCTAGTGCCCCGCAACCTCCTGTGTAACTGCAGTAGACAGCTCCGACTTCTTTCAATGCACCAAGAGTCTTGGGACCCATTCCTCCTTTACCAACAATGATCCGAGCCTTGTACTTTTTGAGAAATTCATCCTCGAATAATTCCATCCTACCACTTGTGGTGGGACCAGCTGACACAATCACCCACTTGCCATCCTTCTGCCAGGCTACTGGGCCAACATGATACACTACACTGCCTTCAAAATCAACAGGGGGTTTCTCACCTTTCTCGAACATCTTAAGAGCTCGCTCATGAGCCTCATCACGAGCAGTATACACATGCTTTCCTGATACATAGACGACGTCCCCAACCTTGAGCTTTCGTGCATCAGCCTCTGTAATTGGTGTAGTCAAATGATATTCAGTCACTTTAGTTCCCCTCCAATGGATGTGTCACGTATGTGACCTTCAAATCTTTCGAGATTATTGCCTTGCTATGTCGTGCCGCCCAGCACTGGACAGCCACGCCTACAGGTAGACTGGCGGGATGGCGCATGGCATATCCCACCTTCACGCCTAATACAGTTGTATCCCCACCTAATCCCATCGCACCGATACCAGAGGTGTTGATTGCTTCCATGAGTTCTTCCTCAATCTTTGCTACTTCAGGTTCTGGATGTTTGTCATTCAAGGGGCGGAGAAGCTGCTCTTTAGCTATCTTGATGGCAATATCAGCACCACCACCAATTCCAACACCAATGATATTTGGCGCACAGGCAGCACCCATGTAGCTTATCGCATTGTCTACTACAAGTTTCTTTACACCCTTGAGCCCGACTCCAGGCTTAAGCATTCCAACAATGGAGACATTCTCACTTCCACCACCCTTTGGAAAAACAATCAATTCCAGTGAGTCACCTTCTACTATATCCCAGTTTATCCATGGAATCTTGATGCCAGTATTATTACCAGAATTTCCACCAACGATTGGATTAACTGCATTGGGTCGAAGTGGGACCTCAGCTGTTGCTTTCTCAGTCGCCTTAGTTAGTGCCTTCTTAATCTCACCAATATAGGGAAATTTATCCCCGACCTTGACATAGAATATTATGATTCCTGTATCTTGGCACATAGGGACACCAGTCTTAGCAATATCGAGATTGGTGAGAATTGCAGATAACTGAGTCTTCGCGGTTTCGTTCTTTTCGCGCTTTGTAGCTGCCTTTAGAGCCTCTTTCACATCCTTAGGGAGTTCTGTGGCAGCCTTCGCGAGTAGACGATAAGTTGTATCATGAATTACTTGGTATGGATCTTGCATGCAATCAACTTCCGAACCATAGTATATGGGGTTCCTTGATCTGTTCCCCATTACGCATCGTTCTTCGGCAGGGTAGTTAATCTGTGTTACTGTAGCTCCACGGCGACTATATACGGTAGATTATACTATTGTATGATAGGAGCTGAGTGTTGAATGGCTCTAGAATTCACAATCGCATCAACTCTGTCCTTTATTGCAACGACGCTGCTACTACTAATCTATGCAATACTTGACTTACGTTCACGACGTGTTCCCAACCGTGTGACGATCACTGGTGGTATGGTAGGTCTGGGCATAGTCATTCTCACAGGACATCTGGTCGAGCATGCTCTTTTACATCTAACAGCTGGCATATTCATGGCTGCTGTGGCGTACATGCTCTTCCGAGTAGGTGCATTTGGAGGAGCTGATGTAAAGGCTGTTGTGACAATTGCCATTTTAAGCCCTGGAATCGAGTTCGGTGATTGGTCTCAACCCATACTAGAAGGTATTATTGCGTCAGGACTATTATTAATGGCTGTTCTGCTTGTCGCCTTCGCGTTCTCTACATATATACAACGACAAGAGAACCCGAGTGTCACTCCACTCCTCCCAATAATACTAGTAGCATATCTTGCTTTGCAGTTGCTTGCATTGGTCTAGTTCATTTTTTTACGGACTTCTTGGTGGATTCCACAGCGATTCCGAATTTTCCAATGTTGAAGGAGTGTTTCTTCATACTGTGTGATGTCTGTCGCATTTTCCAGATGAGCATATCTCTCTTCAGAATACCATTAGTTTCTGTCAGGTTCATGGAGATAAGACCCTGCGTGACAAATTGCTCAACACCAGCTCGACTGAGGGATGTTGGCTCAACTGTTTCGCTGATTAATAGAGAGGTGACCCTCAACTCACGGAGTAGAGCACTGATTCGGAATAACTCGCTTCTAACATCTGAGGGATCATCGAATCTCATACCAAGAGCTGAAACACAGTCAAAAACCAAACGACGGGCTTTTACGTCATCAACAGCCCGATAAATCTCTTCAGCCAAAGAACCAATATCAAATCCCCTACGGAGAGCGTACTTCTCGGAGGTGGGAAGACCTGCTTTGCTTGATGCAGCATCGATGATAACCAGCGATTTATTCTTCTCAAGCTGTTCAAAGTCCCAGCCAAATTGCATAGCTTCAAGCCGTAGGTCTTTGGGGCGAGTTTCTAGAGTGACATAAACCCCGGGTTCAGCATAATTCGAGGCTCCATTGAAAAGAAATTGAAGTCCAAATATCGTCTTTCCGGAACCAGCGCAGCCCGAAAGTAATACAGTACTTCCCTCAATGAGACCGCCCCCGATTAGCTCATCAAACCCTGTGATGCCAGTCTTTGCTCGATTCATGAGTGGTGTGCCTCCCTAGTCTGGACTGCCGCTTATCTCCCATCCCTTGACAACAGAGCTCACCGGGACTACTGAAACGTTCACGACATCTGGTGATTTTCGAATATTTTCGACCCGTTCGTTCAAATCTTCCTCATCTGCAGCCATCATCAATGCATGAATTATCATGGGCTCATCTCCCACTGCAATCATCAGATACGAATCATTCTGAGCCAGTTCTTTGGCAAAGGTTCTTGTCCGATCCTTACTGATTTCGGGAAGAATATGGCCACCAATCTCAATCTTGAGAATGGCACCTGTCTTGTATCCTAGCGCCTCCGGTCGAATCAACGCACAGAATCGAGTGATAGTTCCATTTGTTTCCAAGCGCTTCGCCCTATAGTGAATAGTTGTATCTATCTTGTTTAGTTCTTCTGCGATTTGTGTGAATGGCCTCTTCGCATCTTTCTGAAGGATCCGTATCAGTTTTTCGTCTAACTCGTCCATCTTCTAGACTATCACCTTCCCCGTTAGGAAAGTTCTGCGCATTCAGCTATTTTCCTAGTGACGCTATTAAGGCTTGTTTGTGTGATTCGCAATTTCAGAATGAAAGATTGTGAAGAATACTAAATTTTGAATTAAAATAGATAGAAAATCAGGAAAATTCTGTGAATTTCTCAATATCTGCCAGCAAGTTCCAAGACTCATGAGCTATAGTGTGTCAATAATTCCTGGGGGAATACTGAAGGCATAGAGAATGGTCCAGATTACAACCCATAGCATCAAGTATGAAAACAGCGAGTTCGTAATCATTTTCTGCATGCCACCCAATTTCTCTGGTGGAATATCTAAGAGGTATCGGATGACGAACAGGCTTAAGATGTATATCAGAAAACCAAGCATGACACCCCTAGTACCAGCAAAAAATTGGCCACCAATCCCACAAATCAATGCACTGATAATTGCAAAGAACATCTTGACATAGTATTGTTGATCGTTTGGCGAGTTTGCCCATTTGCCAAATAGGCGGTTAAAGAAGTTCTTTAGTGGGGTTAGTTCCATGTTTACTCACCAGCCGTGTAGATGGTGGTTCAATCGACTATGTTATAATCATGTCGGTCTGTTGGCAAGATGATATGAAATGAAGGACTCAATGAGCAATATTGACATTCGCCTCATTCTACCCGAGCTACGTGAAGTAGGAGAGGGTGCCTTCATCAAGAACGTCTATCAGTATGATAATGTCTTTGTCATCAAACTTTACAAATCGGGAGGTGGAAATACTCAGTTACTCATTGAGCCAGGCAGACGAATTCATCTAACAGAATACAACCGTAAAGCTCCTCGTCAGCCTCCCCATTTTTGTACGGTATTGAGAAAGTATCTGAGAGAAAAACGAGTCATCTCAATCAAGCAACACGACTTGGATAGAATAGTAATTATTGAGGTGGGTGATGAGAATGAGTCCTACAAGCTTGTCGCAGAGCTTTTTGGCTCGGGAAACATGCTTCTCTTGGATCCAAAAGATACCATCTTTATTGCTATGCACTATAAGAGAATGCGCGACCGGAATATTATCCCAAAAGAGCTATATGAGTTCCCACCACTGAGAGGCGAAGACTTGTTCAATATTGACAGTCAGTCATTTGAGAACATGCTAGCTGACTCAAAGGCCAACGTTGTGCGCACACTTGCGAGTAGACTAAACCTTGACTCGCTCAGCTGTGAAGAGATTTGTGCGCTCTCATTAGTTTCCCCGAAAATGATGGTTCCGGATATGGACAAACAGAGTCTTATGGATCTCGAAGGCGGGCTGAATGAATTTATTCAACATCTTAAGACTGGTATTTCTTCCCCGAATGTCGTACTAAATGATGAACCATCTGACGACGAGGATGATCTAGGCTACATCGCCTTTCTGCCCTTTAAGTTCAAACTCTATCAAGAACTACCAACGCAAATTTTCGATAGCTTTAGTCAAGCAATTGATGACTTTTTTGGGGTTTCTGATAGTGAGTTAGAAGATGAGCAGGTCCAAGACGCATTATCTGAAGAGCAAAAACGACTCCAGAAGATTATCGACAAGCAGAATGAGGGTATTGATAATCTCGTATCAAAGGCTGAAAAGATGCGAACTGCGGGTGAACTCATCTATTCATACTTCACCTTGATTCAGGAGGTCCTTGAAACTGTGACAAAGGCAAGGACCGAGGGAGTTTCCTGGGATGATATAATCCAAAGAATAAATGAGGGGAAGAAGAAGGGTATCCCATCTGCTACACTTATAGAACGGATAATACCCTCTCAAGGACTAATAATCGTCAATCTGAATGGAACTTCTGTCAATCTCGATATCCGCCTCACTGCACAAGACAATGCATCAACAGCCTATGATCAAGCTAAGAAGGCGGAGTCCAAGGTAAATGGAGCCCGAATGCAAATTGAGAAGACAAGGGTAAAGATGGAACGATTAGAAGTGAGTTTGGTAGAACCAGAAACTAAGAGAGTCCGAATCAAGACAAGAAAGAAACGATGGTACGAGAAGTTTAGATGGTTCATATCATCAGAAGGCTTCCTCGTTCTTGGAGGGCGTGATGCAAAAAGCAATGAGAGCTTGGCAAAGCACCAGATGAGTCTGAATGATGTATTTCTCCACGCATCAATTCATGGAGCGCCCTACACTCTGATTAAGGTTCCAGATGAGGCGCCTGGGGAGAGAACTCTAGAAGAGGCTGCGCAATTCGCAGTGACTTTTTCTAGAGCTTGGCAAGACGGTCTCTCAAGCGGAGATGCATTCTGGGTTAATCCTGAGCAGGTCAGCTTCACACCGCCTTCAGGAGAATATTTGCCATCAGGATCCGTGATGCTGTATGGTTCGAAGAACTATATTCGAAACGTACCGGTGGAGCTATCTGTGGGAGTTCTTCTTGAAGAGGAACATGCTATCCCAATATCGGGACCACCAAGAGCAATAGAGTCACAAACTGAGTATTTCATCAGAATAGAACCAGGTGGCACAAAGAAGGGGCAAATAGTAAAGGAGATACTGAGTCATATCAAACGTCTTGTGCCTGAAGACCAAACAGACCTTGTCGGCCAAATTCCTCAAGAAGACATGATGCGCGTCCTTCCATCAGGAGAAGGACGAATCGTAACTAAATCCTGAATAGCTGTGTCGAAAGCTCTATTCTGGAAAATTTATGGAATATGATTAGTACAGACACATTTAAAATCCAAGCAATAGAAGTCCAGCTTGAACAGACTCTCTATGGGTTGCTTGAGTGTTTGGTCAATTTCTAGTATATTGAGGTCAAATTCATGTCAGATCCTTCTCATTCAATGTTCGTAAAGGATATCATGGCAGTAAACGTAGTAACTATGCCACTTGATGCCTCCGTATTTGATGTTGCAAAGTCCATGGAAGAAATGGACATTAGTTCAGTGATTATTACGGACGAGGATAGACCTCTGGGTATCATTACAGAGGCAGATATTGTCAGACGTGTGATTGTGCAGGATCGGGACCCCAAAACCACTCTAGCCTCCGAGATAATGTCTTCGCCAATTATCCATGTTGAGCCTGGAACGCCTCTCACGGATGCAATGCGGGTGATGGCTAAAAGCAACATTCGACGTGTCGCTGTATTGAAGAACAATTCCCTTGCTGGCATTATCACATCTAGGGATTTACTGCGTTGGTCACCAGAGCTCATTGACATCCTTGTAGAATCGCTACGACTCAAAGATGACGAAGCATTACAAAGCAGGATTGAAGAAAATGACGAAGATCTCATTACATATGGTGGTGAGTGTGATAGTTGCGGTGAATACTCAACTGATTTAATCCTCGAAAATGGTGAATACCTATGTGAATCCTGCCGTGAGGGCTGGGAAGATGCTGATTAATCAGCTTTAATTGTCCAACAGTAACTATAGTATACAAGAGGAAGATATAATGAAAGTAAGCCAGATTATGATTGAACCAGTTACAATTGATAAGGATGAACGCTTATCGCACGCACTTGAACAACTTGGGAAGAAAGGTGTTGATAGACTAGTAGTTGTCCAGAATGGTGTTGTTTCAGGTATATTGACATATGCGGATATTGCTGATAGACTGGGAGTGAGCAAGGTAGTAGCACTCTCAATCCAGAGACTCCATGTATCTAGTGCAATGACTGACACTGTGATAACAGTAGGTCCTGATGATGAGGTGACTGATGTCGCGCAGCTAATGTTGGACAGAGGGATGAGTGGGTGTCCTGTTGTTGATTCTCAGGGTGCACTTTTGGGAGTCATCACGAAAAGTGAGATTGCCAAGCTTGTAGATAGATTCGATAAAGTGAAGATTAAGGAACTCATGACAACAAAGGACATTCTTCAAGTCAACCCAGTTTCAAGGTTAATCAAGGCTAGAGGAGATATGCTTGCTGCTGGTTTTTCTGGACTTCCTGTCACTGATGGAGGTCGTGTACTGGGACTTATCACAGAGAGAATGGTTGCTGAGGCAATGGCAAGGTTTACCGTAGAAGTGCCAGATAAACATCGATCAAATCAGGTAAGGCAAATCCGTGTTGTTGATGCTATGCTACAACAACCTCCATTAGTTAGCCCTGATGATTCTATTGCGATAGCTGCCGCTAAAATGGTTGAAGCAAAGCTGAACACACTTCCTGTTGTGGGGAAGGGAAATAGATTAGTTGGCATGATTAGTGCAACAGACTTGACCCGCTTTGTGGCAAACAAGTTTAAGGTGCAGAGTGCATCAGAATAACTTAGTCTATTGCCAGCAACAGAACGAGCTGGCAGCACTGGCGTGGGTGTCATATGACTGTCGATCTGGTTCTCAGTAACGGTATACTGATCGTGAACGATAGAGAAACAGTGCAATCTGTAGCTATTGACAGAGGGAAGATACAGGGTTTTTACAAGCATGGCAAAGAACCAGATAGCAGGAAAACACTAGATTGTAGAGGGCTCTACATACTTCCTGGACTTATAGACATGCATGTGCACCTTCGAGATTTGAATCAGTCAGATAAGGAGGACTACGAATCGGGTACAATGGCCGCTGCTGCAGGGGGTATCACAACAGTCGTGGACATGCCAAATTCGGATCCCCCGGTCCTATCCAGAGAAGTATTGGACAAGAAAATCAAAAGCGCTGTTTCTAAGCGATTTGTAAATGTTGGATTCTATGCAGGAATTCCGAAAGATATCAAGAGTTTTGAGGTTTCAATGGTACCGGACATTCTTGGATTGAAAGTCTATCCACATTCACCTCTTACGAAGGGGACTATCTATGACAAGAAACGTATACAAGCGTGTTTAGGACTTGCAAGAAAACACAATCTACCACTCCTGCTTCATCCTGATTCTTCGAATAGGAATGATATCGCAAAGAACCAAGAGGAGTTCTTTCATATCCATAGCTGTGAGAGTGAGCTCAGGTCGCTTCAAATGTTCTTGGATGCCAAAATCGAATATGAAGCCAGATTACATGTCTGTCATGTGAGTTGTGCTGCGACTGCTCGATTGATACTTGAGCACCGAGCTGAACATACCCTGACTGCAGAAGTGACTCCACATCATATGTTACTTTCGGGGGGTGATTTTCCTCACAGCGATGGCCGTGCAAAAATGCTTCCACCTTTGCGTTCTCCCTACGACACGAAGATGCTTGCTCAGGCACTCTGCCAGAAGTGTGCCATTGATTGTGTTGCATCAGACCATGCACCACACACAACCTTGGAGAAGAATGCACCATTCTTAGAGGCATCATCAGGAATTCCGGGGCTTGAAACTCTACTCCCACTTATGTTAACAGAAGTCTTTGAGGGAAGATTGTCATGGATAGATTTCCTTAGATGTTGTTGTTCAGGACCTGCAGCCATACTTGGAATACCAAACAAGGGCATTCTGACAGAGGGGTATGATGCAGACATCATTCTCGTCCGTAGACAGGAACGATACATCTCAGGCGCGGAGTTTTTCTCGAAAGCCAAAATCACGCCATTTGAAGGACGACATGTTCTTGCCCGGCTTATTACTACAATTGTAGGGGGAGAAATTGTGTATCATGACGGGAGTTTCATAATTGGTCCTGGAATAGTAGGCCGCGTACCTGTACGGAAATCATAGCAACTCAAAACAAATAACAGTGAATCACCACAGATATGCCCGAGTTGATTCAAATGCCGCATGCATACTCCGATAATGATGGAATCTTTCTTGTAAACCTTGCAAGACAGACAGTGGATGACTATGTCACCAAGAAAATAAAGCCAGACGTCCCAGGTGATGTTCCAGAACAACTCACCGTCAAATCAGGTGTATTTGTCACCTTAAATTTGATAACTGGAACGCATGTTACACTGAGAGGATGTATCGGGCGGCCATACCCAACTCAACCACTCGTCGAGGCCACAATAGATTCAGCAGTGGATTCTGCTGTGAACGATCCGCGCTTTCCGTCCGTAGAAAAGAGAGAACTCGACAATATTCTAGTTGAACTCAGTGTTCTTACCCCACCAAAAAGAATCGAATATTCAAATCCTCTTGAACTTCTAGACCTTGTAAAGATAGGTCGAGATGGGCTCATTGCTGTGAGTGGAATGTGGAGAGGGCTCTTGTTGCCGCAGGTTCCTGTAGAATGGAAGTGGGACACAAAACAATTTCTGGAGCATACATGTAACAAGGCAGGTCTTCCAGTGAATGCTTGGAAGGACCCAAAGACAGAGTTCATGTCCTTTCAAGCTGAAATATTTGGTGAGGAAAACCCAAGGGGAAATATCCTAAGAAACCCAAAACATCCGAGAATGTGATTCGAGGTGAACATATGATGAATCTACCTCCTGAAATTATTAAAACTCTGAAGAGGTTCATTGCAGAGGATGTCAGATCTGGTGATTTGACCACAGAAATAACAATACCTGCGGACAAGATGGCAATAGCCACAATTTATGCTAGGGAAAAAGCAGTCCTTGCAGGAATTGAAGAGGTGGCAGCTATCGCGGAGTTCTCGGGACTCACGTACGAGATACTTGCTTTCGAGGGTAACTGGGTGAATCCCCAAGATCCGGTGATGCGTCTGAAAGGAAAGGCTAGGACTCTATTAACTATCGAGCGAGTATGCCTGAATATTATCCAGCGAATGAGTGGGATAGCTACAAAGACCTACAAGATGGTGAGTGCCGCAAGAGAAGTTAATCCTAGAGTCAAGGTTGCTTGCACTCGAAAAACCACTCCTGGATTTCGATACTTTGAGAAACGAGCAGTTGTCATTGGGGGTGGCGACCCACATCGCTATGCCCTCGATGATATGGTGCTTATCAAGAATAATCATGTCACCGCTGCAGGCAGTGTTCATGCCGCAGTAAGTGCTGCAAGGGAAGCGGTTTCTTTCAGTAAGAAGATATCTTGCGAGGCTCGGACTCTTCAAGATGTGCAGGCAGCCATCGGAGCTGGAGCAGATATCATTCTCTTGGATAACTTCAAACCAAAGGATGTAGGCGGTGTAATCGAAGTTCTCGAACATGAGGGGCTCCGTAAGAAGGTCATTCTTGAAGTGTCAGGAGGAATTAATGAAGAGAACATACGGGAGTATGCACGTAATGCAATCGATGTCATCTCTTCTGGTGCTCTCACACACTCCTATAATGCTGCTAATTTCAATATACGTTTATCATTGAACTAATACTACTGGGCTAGAAAAGATGGTGCCCCGACCGGGATTCGAACCCGGGTCATAGGGTCGAAAACCCTAGATGCTGGGCCGGACTACACTATCGGGGCTATTTGGACAGCGAACTTTGTCATGTAGTTATTAAGATTGCGCAGGGTACCACGAGAGAGATTCTGATATGCAATTGCTACATTGTTCGAACAACAGGTTTCTCTTCTCCTTGAGATTCTCTCAAGTTGCGTACTTCACGCATTACTAGTCCCGGAGTGGTGCGTTCTGATTGAGATCTTGTTATAGGATTCATGTGGAGGAGAAAAGATCTCAAGTCAGATTGCGTTGGAACTCCTGAAATCTTCTGCATACCTGCAACAAGAGTTGGGACAACAAGGATTCCATATACCTCTGCTATGTGATGGTGCTTATCGACATCTACCTCGAATATGGGTTGAAAGACACCAAGCTCGTCTGACTCCTCATCAAGCATCCTCTTGAGTATATCACACCACGCACAATGATCAGAAGTAAACAGGAGAATCATATAGGCAAGTCCCAATTGTTTTCTCGTAGTTTTGCTTCGGGAATATAAAGTCGGAGAATTCTTGTGGTTATATCTCAAAGAACTCGTAGATTTTTTTAGAATCGAGGCGCGCCATTTGATTCACTGACAACTTACTCCGATTCCTATGTTTGGGTTTCCATTCGCAACGTTAATATCCCAAATCATTTGCACAACCTTTACCAAGTGACTGCCTGGGCCCGTAGCTCAGCTTGGTAGAGCAGCAGGCTCATAACCTGTAGGTCCAATGACTTCCATTGGGCTGGGGAAAGGTCGGGCGTTCAAGTCGCCCCGGGCCCACCACATCTTACTGGCGATATTTCTCACGGATTCCTTCTATTTCCACTACAATTTGCTCGTAATGTTCAACCAGATCAGCTTTGCTAGACTGAATAGCCTGAGATTTTGCTTGATCGAGTAATGCAAGAAGAGCAGTTGCTTCTTTAACAATCTCAAGACCGAGCTTTTGCTGTTTCTTGGGTTTTTCGTTATATTTGGCGATTGTCTTCGCGATGTTTTGCCTTCCTTTTACAATTTTTCTGTCCATTTCCAAGTTTATCATTTTGTCCAGTTTTTCAAGCGGATCTTCTTCAGCCTCAGCAACTGGTATTGCTCCCTTCTGCTGAGTTGAGAGCCCAAGAACTCGTTTCAGATCATCTCGGAAGAAGCTGATTAGAAAGCCTATGAAGATGACAACAACACCTGCAAGAAAGCCCTCTATGCTGGATAATATGAAAGCGATGATACTCATAATGATGAGAATTACTATGAGTGCAGCTAGTCCTTTCCAAGAGAAGCTATTAGATTGGCTATTCACTGTAATTTCACAATCCATACCAGCTGTGTGCTCTGATTTAACATTGTTTCTAGAGTTCTGCAGACTGACTAGTGTGCATCTTTGATAATCGATTCGATACCCTTGCTGACCTTTATACTATGTGGAACACGTGTTCTAATGACTGGTATTCAAATCGCCCCCCGCACCACCACCAGCCTGAGTTTGCCAGTTCTATGTAATCAGTTTCAATGCTTTCAGAGGATGTCTTCTGAGTAATCGTTTGACAATGCGATCTCGTGACTCTTTGTATGGTCTTATGCCCATTACGAGTTCCATGACATACTCCCTCATAGCTTGGTCAGTATATGCTGCCTGACATGCCAGCTCCATGTTTTTGTTTGATTTCAGAAGAAGTTTGGCTAATGACTGAGCAATCACCAGGTCCTGGTTAAAAGCCGCCTTGCATCTCTGTTCATATGAGAACACATTTACTTTCTGTGCCTTTGGTGCTTCTTCACCAGCTACCTCAGCGGCAATTTTACCAGATTCAATCGCGTAGATAATTCCCTCACCGGTGACAGGAGCTACATATCCTGCTGCATCTCCAACCAGCATAACTCTCTTAGAACACGTGTTCCTAATTGAACCGCGTAGTGGTAGTCTGGCTGCGGTGGCATCACGCATGTCACACTTAACTGAATGACGCTCTTCAAAACCAGCAACAAACCTCTTCCACTCGTCCTTGAAATTCTCCATTTTGCTAATGCGTACACCTATACCAAGACTGAGCTCTGTCTTCTTGGGAAAAGCCCATGCATAGCCATAGAGAACTGGCCCAAAGTAAATCTCAACGATGGACTTCTCATGCACAATCCTTGAGATCTCGGAGGAATCCAAGGGGACTGATGCTTCTATACAGAGACCCACCTCATCATCTCGCCAACCATTGTTGATACCCGTTTTCCTTCCAACAACACTGTTGACACCATCAGCCCCCACAAGTATACGGCCATTGTAAGTCGTATCCTCTGTGACTGCAAGGACTGAACCAGGCTCCTCTATGACATCTGTGACCGTAGCTCCTTCAATGACCTCTGCTCCTACCTCTTTGGCCTTCTCAAGAAGGAGAGAGTCAAAGTCTTCTCTACGAACAGTGAATCCGGAAGCTTCTGAACACGACTGCTCGATAATCAATCCGCCAGGAGAGTATATTCTCACTCCGTATACTTCACGCTCAATCACAGAGAACAAATCAAAGTCTAGGGCATCCCTCACCCGGACTGTAATACCCCCACCACAAGCCTTTCGCCGTGGATGATGTGCTTTTTCAAGAACTAATACTTCAAGCCCAATCTGAGCAGCTCTTCGAGCACAGGTAGCACCTGCTGGACCTCCGCCGACAACAATTAGGTCATAGGTCACCAAAATAATCTCCCCGAAATCCTTTGATAATATAGATAGCTTATTTTTGTATTTTTGCACCATAGAGGGGCTTCTCTAAGGAGGGATAGCTGATTCATGATCTCTAAGCGACTCTATTGGTTTTGAACTCAAATTACTGCGAGCCCAACACTTTCTAGTGCACAGCATCGTATCTACAAAGTGCACCTGTATTGGATAGAGCGACTTGTCTGCAAACCCTTTTCTTCTTTCATTCAGACGATTTCATGAAAAACGTGCTATGCAGAAATTCGTCAGAGCGTAAGACTGCACAATGCAAGATTGAAACCGTGATGAGAGGGAGATTTAGATGCCAATTGAGATTCGAGCTGAAGACTACTGCCTGATGCCTCTACTGGAATTCTTGCGTAGTGGCTTTGCAAATAAGTACAGTAGAGTCTGGGATTTTGAAGAAGGTACAATCGGTGTATTCGTCCGTGACAAACTAATGCTTCGAAATTCACAGACTCTGACAGTCACAGTAATCGTAGAACACAAAGCTACTTGGAGAGAATTAGTTGTGACTGTTCTTGCCAGTGGTGGACGAGAGGGATTGTTCCGTCTGGATTTCTGGGGGGCTGAGAACGGGGCAGAGGGATGGGCAGAAAGGGAGATAAGGAATGCACTGAAACGAATCGATAGTGGTGGTCGTACAACATCCCGCCGTCCAGCAGAACGACCTTTTGAGTAGAAACATTGCGACTGTGAAAAGGCTCGAAAGAGGTGCAGATGCTTCCTAGGCTCAGTAGTCCCCTAAAGTCCACGACGCTTTTATGGCTTGACTCTGGTAGGATGAATATTCCGAGGAGACAAACCAGAAATCCTTCATTGTGAATGTATATGGGGGACTTTCATGAAAGAGAGGATATTACTTGCTGTTGTCCTGTTAGTCTTCTTTCTGTTACCAATGGGGGTTCATGCTCACGATATAGATGTGAATCTTGGCTACGGGCAGTTTTATGCAGTTCATAGAAATGCAAGCAGTGGCTGGAGGATTGTAGGAACCTTTTCAGCTGAGATCACTATGGAGTTCGCGATTTGTGACAGCGGCAACTACAGTAGGTGGCTGAATAATCAGACTCCATTGTTATATGAGCACATTGAAGATACTAGTCACAGTTTTAATTTCACAGTTCCCTATGACGATGACTGGTATGTCATCTTTTCGAACACGATCTCAGCGGCAACGAACAATCTGCATGCTGAAATATATTACATTGATCAGACTGGTACAACGCAGACCCAAATCACCACGTTTGTTCAATCGTCAATAGTCACGCCATTTTTCGTAGGAATTGTGGTCGGGGTTACTGGAATCTGCATTCTTGGAATCTGGTGTTCTAGACGTAAAGATCGTCAACCTGCTGTTCGATATGAAGAGCTGCTATCAGTGCCGGAATAGTATATTTCGTCAGGCTAGAACGATTCATTTGCATTCTCGTATGTTTATTGCCTATTCTTTCTCCATTCTCTCCCAAAGATTATTCCACCAGGCTACAAAGGGTCCACTTGGTGAGATAGAGATGCCAGTATCTATTCCAATTCTGACCGGCATATCATTCTTCACCTCATCTATGTCAATCTCGACCAGGGCATAGTTCTGGTCAAGAGAGAATGGTTCTTCGACCACTCTTGCGCGACCACGAACACTCACGGCAATATCTGGTGAACAAATCATAGCCACCATTATTCGAGGGTCACGTTTCAGATTGGCTAGTGTATCGTGATACCGATGAGCAATGAACCGAAGCAGTTTTGGTGTTACTGCTCGCATACTACCGAATGGTGCTAGACGGGGAGCACCATCCCCATCAATAGTAGCAACGACAGAACTGGGGTTAAGAGCGCCATCTGCTTTTCTCCATGCGGAAAAGGCATCCTCAAGCAGCTCGGGAGCCCTGCGCCACCTCTCCTTTTGTGTAGATTGATCCACTTTTGACAATAGATGTCACTTCCTATTGAGAAGACTTGTGTTAACAGTATACAAACATGCATATTGAACCTTCCAAAATGAAAATAGCTCTTCCTCACCGAGATAGGAGCTAATAAGGCATCTTTCAGATTATATTGTGATGACAAGGTGTCTGGAGGTACTTTGGTGAGAATCAAATAACATATGCCGCATCCACCCCCCAATTCATTTGTCTTTTCTCTGGCCTCATAGAAAAATGAAACCAACCCTATCCTTTTAGCTAATTTCCGTTTCTATAGCCACCAACAGCAATTGCCTTATACCTCAAGATAGACCACATTGACTATTTGAGGAGGCGCGTATGCAACTATTCTCTGATCCATTCTCCATGGGGCTCTTGGCTAGTCTCTTGGCTGGTGGAGCTACAGGACTTGGGGCTATTCCTATCTTTGTCAAGAAGGACTTCAGTAGAAGAACGCTTGATTTGATGCTTGGTTTTGCTGCAGGGGTAATGCTTGCAGCCTCCGCATTTAGTCTACTTGTTCCAGCCTTTGAAGATCCTGTCGTAATGGCGACTGGTTGGGTGGGTGTATTCACTATTGTTGGTCTTGGGTTCACACTTGGTGCGGGATTTGTCCACCTGACAGACAAGTACTTGCCGCATGAGCATTTCAAGAAGGGACCAGAGGGACCTTCTTCGAGGTTGGCAAGGGTCTGGCTTTTAGTGATTGCAATAACGATACATAATTTTCCAGAGGGGCTTGCTGTAGGAGTGTCTTTCGGCGGAGGGGATACAATTGTCGGCATATCTGTTGCTGTTGCTATTGGATTACAGAACGTTCCAGAAGGGCTAGCTGTGGCTGCGCCCCTTGTACGGGAAGGCTATTCGAGAAAGTACGCGGCTGTACTTGCCTTGCTTACGGGTTTAGTTGAACCCATCGGAGGCCTCTTGGGAGTTTCTGTTGTCACACTTGCAATAGGTCTCCTGCCCTATGGACTGGCTTTTGCGGCTGGTGCAATGGTCTTCGTTGTAGGGGACGAGATGGTTCCAGAGAGCCATGCTGGCGGAAATGAACGGTTAGCCACATGGGGATTGATGGTCGGATTCCTTGTCATGATGTCCCTAGATAATGTGTTTACATTTCTATTCGGAGGTTAGAAACATCCTTCGGGATTTGCTTTCTTTAAGGCATCATGAATTTTAGTTCAAAATAGAGATTCTGGTTCTCGGCGCTCTAATTCCACCTTTTTCTTCCATGCTAATCGTTTTCCAATATAACTCCGGAGTTTCCATTTGGTAGATTTTGGATGGTCTGAAATTGCGGTTTTTATCACTATGAACTTCTTCCGAACATCCTGTGCAACTTCGTCTTTAAACTGATAGTTGTTGATGAAATCCAAACAAGAGTCAAGGGATGCAACAAGGTCTTGATAAAGTCCCCAATTTTGAGCACACAACTCTTGGATATACTTGATATTGATTGTTTTAGGAAGGTCGTCCTCTCCAAGAGGGAGATCTTTCACGAGCGTTAGTATATCTCGATAATCTTTCTCGGTTAGATCATCAATAATGAGTTTACAGACTAGAATATCACTAACGGATATTGTATTCTCTTCAATATCAAGTCGGTCGCTCAGGTCAATCTCATGCTCCATTCGTAATTTGTCAAGAAAGACATCAATATGCTCTTTTGAGCCAGACTTTTCAAAGAGTAGATGAGTTCCACCAGAGGCAAATGTATTGTCTGTGTTCTCGTGATAACCAAAGCCCTGAATAGTATCGATTATTGCAGAGGATTGATACGCAAGCCCGATGAGATCTATATCACCATGTTCCCGCTCACAGAAGTCATCTTTGCCGCAGTGTTCTTTAACTGCTAAACCGCCAAACAATCGAAGAATAACTCCTCTCTCTCTTGCTTTTTTTATAATGGATATAGATTCTTCAAATGCGTTCTTCATAACTAACCTCAACTATCAAACAGCAGCAAAGCAACATATACAATTCGTCATATACATGATAGCAACTGCGGGCAAACAGCAACGTTAATATTGCATTCCCTGCCGACTCCCCTACTAAGCCGTCGTGGCTCAGCTAGGTAGTGTGATGTTCTTTCGAGAACTTTACCCCAAAAGCGACAGCTTAGACGCGATAGCGTCATGCCGCTTAAGCCTGTTACCTCTCAGTAGGTAGCTGAGAGCCAGACAGTTGTTGGTCGGAGGTTCGAGATCCAGCCCCCCTGCGAGGTTGGACGTGCTCCCTCCCGACGGCGCCATCACTCATATTCTACTATACCGGTATCATCCTAGTTCTATTCCCACCATCTATCAAAATCAAATTGAATTACACGTGGCAATTAATTTCGGATATAGCGGATAAGCTGACACTTTCGACAACGATAACCCTCAAGAAAGGCGCACCCCCAGAAGGACTTGTGGAGCCGCTCCCCACCTCTGCAAAACATTGAAGGAACATGATCGCACCAACTCAGTATGTTGTTTGTAACAATATATCCATGCTCCATCTGACCACCACATATTGGGCATGTGGTAAAAGTTGTGTATCTATTAGGCTCCGACATTTTCAACCAATCCCACGATTTTCAGAAAAGGAATTTCCCTCAATGCAGAATCTGTTTGAAGGCACATCAATATTTGCTCCCGACGGCGCCATCACTCATTTTTCACTATAGTTAATTACTAATTACTCTATCTTCTTGGCAGGAATCACGAATCCCCCGGAAACGTAGGCAAACTCGGTTATCTGTCCAGACTCATCCTTCTTGAAAGTAATACTCAGCAGATCCGAATCCTTTGATTTGAATCTCATCCTTCTTACAGGTTCGAGTTCAACTGCCTCTTGTCCGGATGGTACAAATATTATGGAATTGTTCCCCTTTAGCGAGATTTCTATTATTTGCCCATTAGCATCATATTTTCCAAGAAGCGTTGAGAGGAAGCTCTTGTCACGCATATGTTCATCAGGAATCCGCTTAAAGTGAATAGGGGGAACGGTATCTTCCAGTTTTATGGAGAATCCGACTATTTCGCCACTCGAGTCTATTTGAAAGGTAAGAAGGTCTTTGAAATCGAATCGTTTGACCTCAAATTGAAATGTATCATAATGATAATGGGTCAGGGGATACTCAGTTGTCCCAAATTTCGCTACGAGTTCTTCATCCACTGCACGGATATTGAAGGTCCCATAACCTAGATGGTAGTATGTTCCTGCATACTCTTGCAGATTGAGAGTGGGTCTTGTGTTGGTCTTTCGTAGCTCTTGAGCTTGATCTCCACTCTCCTTGACTGCCTTGGTTTGTTTGTCCTCTATTGGCTTCAATAAGTCAATCCAATCAGCTGGGTCCAATCCTAGGATTTCATCAATCAAATGGAACAGTGTAGCGTCCTGAAGACATGAGGAAGATTGGTTTACAATTGACATAACACCTATGTTTTCATCTGGTAGAAATGCCATTCGTGATGATGAACCATCAATACCACCACTATGTGCCACTACTCTATGGCCTCGATACATCACACCAAACCAACCAAGTGCAAAGGTATTCATACGAAATAGCTTCTGTTCTGGAACGTACATACTGAAGACGCCTTGCGCTGACTGTATTATAACAGAATCATGTGTCATTCGTAGGTTTACTGGTGATAGAAGCTGCCTGTTGCCTGCTTTGCCATTGCTGAGATGAAATCTTAGCCATTTACCCATATCATCAATACTTGCGTTGATACACCCTGCACCAGTTGCGACGTCGTTTAGCACAAATGTGCATTCAACCAGATCGAATTCATCTTTCTGATAGTCAATCTTGTAGGGCTTTGTATAGTTAGGAGCTTTTTGCATATCAGTTATAGAAAAGTTCGAGTTCTTCATGCCTAGGGGCTTGAAGATTCTCTTGGCAACAAAGTCGTTGTAGCTCATTCCTGATAGCTCCTCGATAATCAATGAGGCAGCAAAATACATGAGATTACAGTATTGCAACTTCGTCCGAATATCTGCACTCAGATCCAAATGAGGTAGTCTATCTAGCACCTGGTTGTAGGTGAATTCATCATTTAGCCAAACAAAGTCGTGTCTGGGTAGGCCTGTTCTGTGTGATAACATATCCACAATTGTGACATGGCTTGACGCAACAGGATCCTTCAATTTGAAACGTGGAACGAATTCCTGGATTGGTGTATTCCATTCAAGTTTTCCTTCATCTACAAGCATCGCAATTGCAGTACTAGTAAAAGACTTAGTACATGATGCAATAGGATGTATGGTGTCTTTAGTCATCAAAAGCCTCTTTACAATATCACGATAGCCAAAGCCCTTTGAATAAATGACTTCATTGTCCTTTAGTGCAACTACAGCTACCCCTGGAGCTCTCCATAATTCCAGCGTTTTCGCTAGATGACTGTCAAATTTCGTAGTATCAACACTTTGACTCAATCTTCAATCCCCTTTTGCTAAAATATCAGAACTGAGTTTATACCATACTGCAAGGGATTTCTTCTATTTGAGTGATTTCTTTCTCCCGACGGCGCCTTCTTAACTATGGTTACTTTCTTTGTGATTAGACTGATCAGTATTGATGATTCTTTCATCTCTGAGGAGGATTTGTTCATGATTTTCTTCTTCGAAGAAGAACAACTGCAAACAGAGAAACAACGATAATCCCTATAGAAGCTAGGACAATTACATTATCTATGATGACCTCAACTAACGGGCGATACGGCAGGGCATATCTATCCACAGCAGGTGAATCACCGGGGATACTATACTCTCCAGGAAACAGGATTTCGGTCCAATAGTTACCCATACTGACTCCATCATCCCACTGGTTGTTATCGCCGTTATCCTCCGCACCCTTGCCATTGTCAATGAAGTAGTTATAGTAGACCTTGTTTTCGTCTGCAACCGACCCAAAATACAGGCCAATTGTATTTTCCTGGATTGTGTTATTTGTGATAGTGCAACCAGTATTTAGACTTCCGGGGCCATATATTCCATAGTGAAAGTTCCTGACAGTGTTCATGTGAACGATAGAGCGATTGCTCAGGTCTATGCCAACACTGTCGATTAATCCAGTTCCAATCAGTGTGTTGTTGTGGATATAGCTATTGACTCCGCCGTTCTGAATGCCCATAGCTTCGACCTGCGTAAATGTATTATGAGCGACCTCGACACTGTCTATTGCAGTAAAGATGGAAATGCTTCCATTAACGAAGTTGTTGCGCAGAATCTTTGCAGAGTCTGCTGTGGCAGTCGCAGTTGTGTTGTAAAAATGGCAATCGGTTATGGTGCTATTCTCAACAAACCACATTCTTGCTGCGTCAAAGTCCGTGAATGTGCAATTCTTGACACAGGCATTCCAGGCAGTCTGATGATCTGGTTCTCCTCCAATATGGAAAATAGGCGGACGATGTATTGATGGAGATTCTCGCTCAAATGTACAATCAAGAACATTGGTATTGTTGCTACTGACGACTCTAAAGGCCATATCACTGTCTGATGTGAATTTATTGTTCTTTACGAGTAAATCGGTGCAGTATCGAGCGAACAATATCTCAATTGCACGTCCCCCTCGAAGTTCATTGCCCTCTAAGTTAATGTTCTCACATCTCTCAAACCACACATGGTATCCTAATTCTCCCGTACTGAGTGAATCACAGAGAAACAGGTTCGTATGAATGTCGATATTAGAAGAATAGGAGATTTTCAGTCCTTGGGCGTAATATAGCTCAATTCTAGAGAACGCTATTGTGCAATCATTAGAATTTCCAACCATAATGGCGAATTCGCTGCAATTCCATATTCTGCAGCTATCAATGGTGACTGGTATCCCCCCAGTCGCAATACCCACAGAGCAGTTCAAGACATCACAGTCTTCAATTTGTGCAAATCCACTTTCCAGAGAGATTCCTGCATACTCAAGCCAGGGTCCTCGGCTGCCAGAAACCATGCAGTTGCGGATTGTGTAGTAAATGCCGGGACATCCAAAGATTCTGATACACGAGGAATCCCATGCATCTTGACCAACTGATGTGATTGACAAGTCTTCAATTAGAAATGGCAAACTCTCAGAGCCATTTCCGCTGAAACCTAAATCAATGAAATCACTAGGTGAGGATATCAGAATCTGTGAATGTGGAGTTCTTGTTTGATTTGACACAGCAAAAGTTGTATCCTGAGTATTCTTGATTGTCTTGATTTCAGGTGCAGCAGCTAACAGAATGACTATGATGAATACTCCAGTGAGCAATTGCTTCGATGACATCTACCCGCCCTTCACCGGTGAACAGATAAATTCCTGCATAAAATGTCTTTTGGATTCATTAAATATGCAACACAATCATCGGCAGAGTTGTTGTGAAGATACTAATGAATTTGAGTTGAGAGTAGTCATAGTGCCTTGGTAGTAGCATCACTTCTTCATACGTGATGGGCCGAGAGTGTTGGTTCAATCTTGTATATCTACAAGCGGTTGCAGACTAGGGTCAGGATTTCTGCAGATATAGGTCATGTTCATGCTGGAATCAAGAGGATCATACTCGGAAATCTTATCGTCAAGATTCTTGATTCTCTGACAGATGCCAATAACGTAATGCGATTCCAGACCAAGTGTTTCAGCCACCAAAACCAAGTCAGTTCTGTGGCGTTTCCTGACAATATCCCTTACGAGTTGTTCCCATCGCGTCTTGAATGATAATCGAAGGCTTGACAGTACAACAAAATCAAGTAACCAAGTATTAGCCGGTTGCCCAACGGAGGTTGGTTCGCCATCTCGTTTCCCGTTCAGAGTTGGCATCTTGACCTTTCGGGAGGCTCTCATGTCTGCCACGAATCCGCTTGTTCCGGACATTTTAGCATACCAATCTGGGTCCCGAGTCTGATGTGCACTACTATCAATACTTAGGTAACCCTCATCTTCCCAGAATGGTACTGAAAACTCAGGATCCTCTTTCCAGCGCTCCCACTTGACATAACGGGACTCGTCAAGGTTTTGCATTCTCTCACGCGCTTTTTCTGCATCAGGAGCAAGTACACTGTTTGATAACCCGACAAGTAACTGCTCAGCAATACCTTCCTTTCCCGATAGAAGCTCTTCCTCTGCTTTCTTCAAAGCACTCTCCGCTCGTCTAATGACATCAGGATAGCTCATAGACATCACAGCCAAAAATATTCAAGTGATACATCTCTGAATGACCAGATAAGATTGGTGTTTCGTCCTAAAGACTATAACAATTGCAAGATGAGTGCTCAACAGAAGTTACTCGTGAAACATGATAGGAATTATAGCATTCTTTCAAGCAGAGTCAGAGCCCATTCGTCATCTTCATTCTCTTCGAGCCGGACCCAGTCTAGATTGTGTAAAGTTTCTACATAATCTGGTTCGAATGCCATGAAGATTGAGGTACATCCACTCTGAAAGGCCATTTCCACATGATGTGAGAGATGGTTAAGGAATTCTGTTGCATCAGACGCGTAGATTGTAAAAGACCATTGCAATCCAGAACTGGCATCACGAGCGAATCCTAGTGAGAACGACGCTAGGCTGCCAGTATGCTTCCGAACCCAGAACCTTGCTGTCAAACCTATTTTGTTAAGGCCCTTCGGTGTAACATCAAATGCCTTCCAATCGTGGACAAGGATGTTGAATGGAATCAACTTCGCATTAATCAGATCTTGGTACACTTCATTCGCAGAAACCTCATGCAATAAGAAGCTCGATACACGCCATGAGATTTCAGCTGGATTTTCCTGCCAGTGAACAGCAAGGTCGAATTTCCTCTTCATTCCTACTGCTTCAGCAAGATGTAGTGATGTTTCATTGCCTACTGAAGTTGTATAACGGATGCAATATACTGGAATATTTTCTGCTAGTCGGACAACGTACTGGGTAAGGGCTGTCGCTAGACCCTTTCCCCTGTGATTAGGATGCACACGAAGAGCCTCCATCCATCCTGTTCGGCCATCATCAATGACACGCAGGTTTGCTAGAGCAATGATATGATCATTATATTCTACACCCACAGGATGAGAGTCTTTGTCTTCTAGCCAAGAATCAAATATGTAAGGAATATAGTCATGACCTTCCCAAGTATGCCTAGCAATCTCTAGGACATCCTCTCTGTCCGACTTTCTGAGGGGTCTAATGATATTCATAATAAAGGCCAGCGTGAGAGATGATATCAATCATGAATTTGAACTAAGTGCTTGCTGAGATGGAGTCCTTAGTGTACGTAGACCTTATTCAATGTCAGGCGCTACCCGTATCGATTTTTGGACCTCTGATTTTAAGGATAGGTCAACTCCGACTGCGAAGGCAAGTCCCAATAGAATCAAGACTATTCCCAAATTGAAGTAAAACGCGGGTAAGGTTACGTCCTCCCTTGCCTGCAAGACCAAACAGTTCCTCCTTACACTTAGATTTACGATTGCGTCGCTATCGACTCTTTCAAAGCTGATTATCGTTGAGTTTGTGAGGTCAGCGAAAATCGTTAGCCACCAATTACTGTTATGGCTTTCCTCCTCAAGTATGAGTTCAGATTCATTATCGGCTGAGATTCTTAGGGTAACTGGGTAACTGTCTGAGGATATGGAATGAACTCTATAATTAGTAGCAATTCCCTCTTCAGGATACAGAGATGACAGCTCAAGAGAGGACAAGGGAGTTGTTTCGTTCAATATGTAGCTAAAGTTCTCATCTGGCAAGGTCACAGCTGTATGCACAGGAATGAAATCGCCTTGGGCTTGTCCTTTTAGTAGTGGATAACAGAGGCTTGTGCCAATGCAGAGTAACAATATTGCTGTGATTAGAATAATACGTACCGTTCGATAATAATTGAATCTGGAAGTAGTACGGAATAGCATTCCAAGAGCTAAAACAACCAGAACAGCTCCTATTATGGGAGCTAAATTGAAGGAGGGAGGAGGAACCGAGGGAGGGGGAGGAGCAGTAGCTCCTGTTTGAAAGACTATAGCAATTGTGATGTTTGCATCCGACTCCTGGCGTATTACTTCTACCCATAAGTCCGCTTCAACTCGTGCAACCTGTAAAGGAACCATTGTTAGAGAGGTTATGTTGGTCGCATTGAATTGAACCTGTGTGGATCCTCGGACTACTAGTGTCACTGGCGTACTGTTGGTCTGCAAGGAGGTTATCGTTACGAAGGGACTAGCCATTGTTACATTAAGACGACAAATAGGCGAGTCCTGACTGAGGATCCTGTTTTGAGTATCCGATAACTGAACAGGGTACGGGATCCAATGATAGGTATGTACAAAGTTAAAGCTCATAATGAGAAAGAAACCCGCTATAAGAGCAATCATAGAAATCGTGATCTTTGGGAACGATCTTACTCCTACCGTAATAGATCACCCAGTAAATTATAGACAATATTTCCTCATTAACATTGATATTCACGTATCTCAATAGCTCCCTATTTCAGACAGCTCCTTGCTAATCATCACCTGTCGGCGTGACCGTGTTTCCCTCTACCATTAGTATACTTGTGCGTTCAGGTGCTCTTGTACGATGGACTACGCCTTTTGGTATCATAATGCCTTGTCCAGGAGTAAGATTCACTGTCTTGTCGTTAAAATCGATGTTGAGCAGACCATCAATTACATAGAAGAATTCATCCTCATTGTCATGCTTATGCCAATGAAACTCACCATGAATTACCCCTAGCCGGACCACGGAGTCATTGACCTCGCAGAGACTGAAGTTCTGCCAGTTCTTTTCACAGGTTCTAATTAATTCAGATACGTCGATGAGCTCAAGCCCTCTAAACTTAATGTCAGTATTGATTGAATAACGGTCCCGATTGTCCATTCAAAAGACCTCCTGAAAATGATTACTTGCTTCGCATACGCAGTATTCGAGGTAGGTACTTTGCAGCCACAAGAACCACAACAAGAATGATGATTCCTCCGGTGATAATAGTACCTACACCTTCAGCAATGAATACAACATGACTACTGATGAAGTATATATCTCCAAGGTCGTCGATACCCATCAGTGTGATATTGGTCGGTCCCCCAGGATAGTCAGCTGTATTGAATTGCCAACTGACACTATTCCCTGCTGCAAAGTATATCTCATCCCCATTGAAATAAACCGTCAGGTTTTGGATGGTTTCAGGGCCACTCCCCTGTAGAATAAAGCTCCCACTGATATAATCACCAAAAGCCATACCAAAAGACCGATTGATGGAGAGTGAGAGTGTGTCTTGTGCAAGCACATTCATTGGTATGAGAGAGGAGAGAGTAATGCCAATTAATAAGGTAAGAGCGACTCTCTGCGTAGTATGAAAATTCTTGGAGTGTGGTGTCACTTCAATATATACCTCAACACCTCGCTCAGAATGAGTGATAGAAAAATAGTACGGTGCAGGTCGAATCGAATTGTACTATTTTTCAATAGACTTTCGAGAGATTTTGTATACGACTTGATGGCGATAATCACTGCAACCTACAGTCATAAAGTCGCTTCCATCTCCAGATTCTGTAAAGCTGCCTCCAGACTCCATCACCATTATCCAGGGGTAGAGAATGTAGAACGAGCTTGGACACATCTTGCCTCGATCTTCTGGATAATCGTAGATGTCGCCAATCTTTTGCCCCATTGAACACTCACCCTGATTCTGAATATCGATTACCTCAATTCTTACTTTATAGCTTGCCATTAGTTCCACCAACAAAATGATGATAGTAGCAGCAATTGAGTATTAGAAACAACTTTTCAGAGCAATACTCAGACAAGTAATACTGAAAACGGATGAGTGCAAGCTGCACACATGGCCCCCAATAAAACAGATCATGTATCAATGGCTGTCTGGTGCACATTAATACCTCCTGAAGAATTAGATAGGTTTTCTGAGAATGAAGATGGCCTTCGAAGCGTGAGTGAGGCGTATGAAGATTGGTTAGTGTCTATGAGGGGAAAGTCCTTCGTTGGTGCAGATGTTGGTATAATGTTGGATCGAATTCGTATTCTTATGATAAACATAGGAATAGCCTGTGCGATGAATCGTGAATTAGCTGAAGATGTACAAGCCGTTGTTTCGGATCATCTACGAAGACGGAGTCTTATAATGGTAGATAAACTTCCAAGCGATACTATTGAGAAGATAGCTGTCAAAGAAACATTGGCAATATTTTTCCGTGACCTGAAGTTTACGCGCGACATATTCCCGGAGGAGGATGTAAAGAGGATCATCCCTGTAAAGGTGTCCATTACACCGGACTCATCAAAGGGGCGAATTGGTCGGCTTGTGGGGTCAAAATCAAAGACAGCTAATGTAGAGAAGGAGCAAGTAGTCAAAGCAGCATTGTTAGAGAGCTCAAATGTCCTGAAAAAGCTCTATATGCGTCTTCTGAGCCCAGATCCATGGGGAACATATTAGGACAGTGGTTTGCGGGTATACTCATGATATTCTTGTGATTCTCTCATTCTGTTTCTGATACTCAATCTCGGTTCTCTTTACAACACGCCAATCGGTAGAGTGAAGAATCACACGCATTTGGTTATCATTCACAACAAGCTCGATGAAGCTTGCATTCGTACGACCGCCTGCACCTCCTGTTGCACCTGTTATTGTTCCAGGATTAAGAAAGAGTCTGTCATTATAGAGGTCAATAGCAGCTTGATGAGTATGCCCATGGATTGCAACATCCCCTCCTATGTGTTGGAGAATCTCCCAGAGTTGTTTAATATTCCCACGGGGGCGAAGTTGTGTTCCATGCAGAAGAAGAATGTTGAAGTTGTCGACTTGTACTTGCTCGTGGAAATTGTATGAACTTCCGAAGTCCATATTTCCTGCGACAATAAAGCATCGAGAGAGAGGAGGAAGAACTGCTCGCATATCAGACTCTCGTACAAGATCGCCAGTGATGAGAGTCATGTCATATTGGGAGTCTTTGATGTATTGATAGAACTCAACAGGTATTGTATCTCTACGTGTTGGAATATGCATATCCCCAAGTACCAGAACTCTGTATGGCATTAGTCTCTTACTCTGTTAAGGTTCTCCAAAATCTTTTCGTATACAGCTTTCTTAGGGCCCTTTGTCAGTTTCGAAAGCCTCTCAACTATAAGCTCTGGGGTGCTCCTTGCCAGGGTACCAAAACGTGGAGTTCTATCCACAACAAGTTCAAGGTTCTCATCTAGACCACGAGCTTCAATCCCATCTATCCTGAGGGGTACTGATGTGACCTCTTGAATCTCTCGTGCGAGATGACTACATATCACTGTTGAGGTCTTGGGATCACTCTGAAGAATCTCAATTAAGCCAGCAATGACATTAGCGGCACTGCCTGGTTCTGTTATTGCTTCGACCTCATCAAAGAGCGCTAACTTTGATTTCTCTGATACAACTATTTCTGCAAATTGCTTCAGCGTGGTCTCGAACGCTCCAGCACTGACCATCCCTCGGCTCTTGTAGAAGAAATAAAGCTCCTCAAAAACTGGGATATACGCCTGTTTTGCAGGCACAGGAAAACCGGATTGAGCCATTGTGACAATCTGTGCCAGTGTCTGAATTGTCGTGGTTTTTCCACCACTATTTGCTCCGGAGAGCAGTGCACAGTTCTCACCATTTGTTCCATGAGGTTGAAATGGTGTCTTGCCAATCGAGTAATCAATAGGCTGGACTTTCCCATGCTTTCCTTTTAGATAACTCTCTACTAGGAATATATTGTTCGCGCCTTGAATTCCAACACCTGTGTATTCCAATGAGATGTTCGGAGTTTGAAGCTCATAGTCATGGGCAAATAGTCCAACAGCAAGAAAGAGGTCAAACTCAAGAAGAGTCTGAACTGCGTTCATGACCTCATCACGCGTCTTATCGAGCTCGTTTGCGATTTTCTTAATCAGGCTAAACTGCTTGTCTGCAAAGAGCCGTCGTAATCTATCCTCAAGATCATTGATTTGTGTGGGGACCAATTTAACAGGGAGCGAAATCTCCTCACTGATTATCCCTGTTACCCAATCAGCCTCACGGGCTGTGAGACCTAGCATTTGTGCGAGTTTGTCCTCTGCCTCCTGAATTGTGGTTGTGAAGGTTTCGACAATCTCCGCAGGCAACATATTTCTGAGTGCACCACCATCAGCACCCTCCATGTCTGCTGATTGGAGAATACTGATTATCTGTTGACCACCCAGAGTGACATGACTTTTAGATATTCGAGAGGTTATTTCTTCATTCAACCAAGCTTCCGTTTCTGCTGTAGCAGTTGGAAATGTCTTCACAGCTTTTCGATATCTATCGATATCGGAATCTATTCCCTGAGCTAGGTCACCGTTCTCATCCAAGTTCTTGAGAATCTCGCCAACTTTACTCAGAGCCTCAAAATCGAGCCCTTCCGCGAATCCCTCCATTGAACTATTCGTAGGAAGACTGCTGAAGATCTCCGCGAGCTTGCATGAAGCATCAATGACCCGATAATTACGAGCGTAGAAGCTTACTGTCAGCTCTGGCAGAACATCCTCGATAGACCAGTCTTTACCAAGAATCTCAACGTTGTCTATCATATCCATAGACTCGTCATAGACTCCAAGTGGTGATATGAAGAGAACAAGATCATACCCCTGTGCATAGTCAGCTCCACTTTCTCCATCAGAGAGAACATAGACGGGACACCATTTATCGACCCCCTCAGTAATCAGTTTATCAAAGACCTTGTCGTTGTTAGTGATGATTACACGTCCTTCAATCCGCCGAGGTTTTGCACGTCTATACAGTCCTCGTACCTGCGATAGAAGGCTCTTCAGAGTGTCGCGCTGCTGAGGGGTTATCCCACGTGCAATATCCGAAGCATCAGCAAAATACTTCTGTCGCTCGATAATCGTATCCAGTTTCTCGGGTGGTAGTGGAAAATAGAGAAACAGCTTATCCTTTGCATATGTCGTGTTGGCATAGCCCTGCATGATTTCTAATATGCTCTCAAAGATTTTCCGAATATCAGCACTTCGTAACAACATATTGGAGTTTACACCAAACTGCTGTTCAAAGGCGCCCTTGACAAGGTTGACAGCTTGCTTAGAACCAATGCCTGGCACTGCAGCTACAAGATCAACTCGTGAATCTCGAATCACCTTGAGGGCGACTGCTTCACTTCCGAAGTGTTCTATTAATGCCTGCTGTACTTTCTCGCCAACACCGGGTATCTCTGATAGTTTCTCTATGGTCAAATCGTCGGCCCCCGAATCAGGACAATCTAGTCTGCGATGATTGAGACTTTCTTTAAAGTCTTGACTCTCGGACTCAATGAGGTCTAATGAACGCGCCATGAAACATTGCTCCTGTATACAATCTGATTACACAAGAGCATTGAAGTACTCCTATATTTTGTATTTTCAAGCTATATTTTTGGCGGTCATCAATTTAGCGACTTAGGTAGATAGTTCGGTCTCAGGATCTATATGCACAGTCAATTTGATGTGGGGGGCTTCCTTATTCACGTCTTTCTCAAATCGGTCTATAATATCGTGTGCCATCCTTACACTCATGGAATCGCTCACTGTTAGATGAATCTCAGCAAGTACATCGTTGCCTTGCCGACGAGTTTTCAAATCGTGGAACTCGATAATAGTTGGATTTTGCTTCTTAAGTACGGATATTATCAGTTCCTCTTCCTCGATACAGGATTGGTCCATTAAACGACGTGTAGATTTAACTATCAATCCGACACCCATTCGTGCTATCAGCGCCGCCACAACGAATGCAAGCAGGGAGTCCATGAATTGCCAACCTGTTGCTTGTACTATGAACAATCCAATCCAAACACCTACCGTTGATATCACATCAGATAGAAGATGCTTTGCGTCTCCTTCTAATGCCATTGAGCCGCTCGATCTTGCTGTACGTGTCAACACTCGGGATATGCTGAGATTTATTCCTGTGGCTCCAGCGGAGATAGCAATGGCGAGATTAACCTCAAGAAGCTGAACAGACACAAAGAGCCGCCCAACTGCAGCATTGATAATCAAGAGTGCTGCTGCAATAATGAGAATTCCCTCAAATGCACTTGAGATGTCCTCTATTTTCTGATGACCGTATTTGTGCGTATCATCTGCTGGTTTTTCAGAAACATAGATAGAAAAGAGCATCATCCCTGATGCAAGAATGTTGACAATCGACTCGAGAGCGTCTGATAACAGGGCTACAGAGTTAGATATGAAATATGCAAAGAGCTTGATAGTGAAGACAAATAGGCCGCCAAGTATGGCGATTAATGCAGCAGTATTCTTTTTCATATCTCAACATCGTTTCAACCGATTGACATGTACTTTTAGGGATTGTTAAGCGACCCTGCAGAAAACAGAGGGGTTTCACAAATCCTGACTAGTAGCCACGGGTGAGATCTACAACATTAATCGGGCTTTCCTTGCGGATGAATCGAAGGATATTTTCTCCTGCAAACTGAAAATACTCAAGTTCAGTGTTTTCTGAGTATCCTGCTCGGTGAGGAGAAATAACTACATTATCGAGATCCTGAAACGGCATGTCTGAGGGAGGTGTGCTTTTTCCACCCCACTTAGGGGGGTACCTCCACCAAACATCAAGCCCTGCTCCACGAATTCGATTTTCTTTCAGTGCGTCAAAGAGAGCTTTTTCGTTTATGATTGGACCTCGAGAGATATTCACAAGGATTGAGGTAGGTTTCATCCAAGAGATGAAGGTACTACCAACAAGCCCTTGGGACTCAGGAGTCAAAGGTAGGGATAGAATAATGAAATCGGAAACCTCGATAAGAGGGCGAGCCTCATCAATCCTGACCAGTTTATCGACTAAATCACTATGTTGTGAACTTCCACTCCGTGTGGCTGCATAAATCGTGACATCAAATGCTCTCAACCGCTTAGCAATCTCACCACCAATGTTCCCAAGCCCCAATATGAAACAGGTCTTGTGACGGATCTCTATATTTGGACGTGGGCCTCCGAAGGCATAGATCCAATCACCCTTCCGAAGCTCTCTATCATTTTGAATGATATTCTTTGCTACTGTGAATAGAAGGGTGATTGCGTATTCTGCTACCTCTGCAGCATTAATGTGAGAGTTGCAAAGAATGATGTTTCCACGTTCTTTAACTGCATCATGGTCAATATTCTCTACGCCCGCTGTAAAAGTCTGTATCATTCTTAATTTTGGAGCCGCCTCTATGAACTCGCGAGAAACACGATTCGCAGCTAGGACATCTGCGTCTCTACCTAAATCCAGCATGGATTCTAGCGTTCCATCAGTCACGACTACCTCCGCAGTATCACTGAGAATCTCGCGGATTATCCCGACTTTTTCATTTCTCGAGGAAACCAGTACTTTCAATCTATCCACATCCAAAGAAATGATTCCCAAGGACCCTATTGAGCCCTTGGGTAATTCCAATTAATACGACCGTGCTATATAGACAATCTCAGTAGCTGGCTTGCCACAGACAGTGCATACCCCTTTTGGTTTCTCATCAATATCAATCCGGGTGCCGCGGGTTTCGCCGCCCGTCCTGTCCTTGATTTCGTCAGCACAGGGTTTTCCTTCCATCTCAGTAGTACAGAAGGGGATTCGTGCAATCTTTCCTTTATCCAGTGCATCCTCAATGGTACCAATGCTGTCAGCATCGATGATTAGATCTACGAATTTAGACTCTGCTTCAGCAAGAAGGTTGGCATCAATCTCCTTTCCAAGATTTGTTATCTCCCTCTTTAGATCTTTGACATCTATGGATTCTCGCTTCATTGTATCACGCCGGAACAAGACAGCTTTGTTATCTCTGATATCACGAGGACCTATCTCAACCCGGATTGGTACTCCTTTCATCTCCCAAAAGTTGTATTTCCAGCCTGGTGTATTGTCGCTATTATCGATATATACCCTGAAGCCGGCCTTTCGAAGATTCTTCAGAATGTTCTTACCATACTCCAACACCATCTCAGCATCTTTTCCCTTATAGATGGGAATCACAACCACCTGATATGGTGCAATCTTGAAGGGGAGACGTAGACCCTTGTTATCCCCGTGCACTGAGATCATCGCTCCAAAAATCCTCGAGATTGCAGGTCCGTAACATGTCTGCCAAGCATACACAGTTTCATTGTTCTCATTCAGAAACTTTACATCGAAGGCTCTAGCGAAATTGTCACCAAGATCATGGGTTGATGGGAGTTGTAGTACTTTGCCATCAGGCATGAGTGTGTCTGCAGCATATGTGTTCAGACCGCCTGGGAACTTATCCCACTGTGTCCTGCGAAAAACCATTACAGGAATCCCAAAGTTATCGGTCACTACTTCCTTGGTTGTTTCAAGATCCTCCTGTACCTGAGCCTTGACTTCATCGTGTGTTGCGAAGACATTATGGCTCTCAATCCAAAGAAACTCTCTTCCTCTGAGAAACGGTCTAGTGCTCTTGATCTCGGACCTGAAAACGGAACAACGCTGGTACCGCTTCATGGGCAGATCGCGCCAGCTCCGAACCCATAATGAGTACATTGGATAGATGGCAGTTTCACTGGTAGGCCTGAGGGCCAACCTTTCTTCAAGTTTTCCTCCTTCACCAGTATCTTGAATCCAGAACACCTGGGGTACAAATCCCTCAACGTGTTGAGCTTCCTTTGTCAGGTTACTCTCGGGAATGACCGTAGGGAATAACATGGGAAGATGATCTTTGCGCTGTAGAACTTCCTCTAGGATATCGAACATGTTATCCATTGTCATCAGGCTCCATGGAGGAAATGGAGTGAATCCCTTTACACCATACCTGATGTCAGCAAGTTCTGCAACTCTACAAATCTCACCGAACCAATCAGGAAAGTTGTTTGTCTTATCAATGTCAAAAATGGTACTTCGTGGTTGTTCATCTTTCCCGCTCATGATATTCTCCTCTGTTCTGATTGAAGTTCATGGTACTGGCTAGGATAAAGAATTAGTTGTCTAGTGATAATACGGAACGCGCTCACCTAGCATTATACGTTCACCAAGATTTTGTCAGTGATGTTCTTATTTAAAGTCTACCTTCAAGCCAGTTGACGACTATTGTTTAGTGGTCGTGTCCCCAATCTCTTGGATTCGTATGTCCATCTTGTATTTTTTGATTAATTCGACCACGCCAGTTGGTACAAGTTTTTCCCACTCACTATTTTTCCAGCGGATAAGATCACGGACATGCTTTCCGCTATAGGTTGTCCGTTCCAGTAACTTTGTAGAGTCGGTAACGATACCTCCGTCCTCAAGAAGTCTCTTGACAAGTGGATTGTGACTATATGCTTTGTCGAAGTAGGGAACATAGGATCGCATATGACTTACCCAAAGAGGGTGTATATTGATGTCTGTGACCGGCACTATATCGATTCTTGCAAGTGGAAGTTCTTCATCGACTAGAGCGCGCTTGATGAACATAACACGCTCACCCCCTGAGAAGGGATTGTCTGGAGTGTGGGAGTGTTGTGCGCTCCCCACAACAATGATGATGTCCTCATCCTTTCCAAGAATCTGTTTGATTGTATGAATGTGACCTTTATGTATGGGCTGAAAGCGCCCAATGAACAACGACTTCATTGTAACCAGCCCTTTTAGTGAGTCTGTCAATCAAATAAGGATTAGCAATCTGACACAGAATCAAGAAACGGGGAAGTTCTTAACAAGAGAACAAGTGTAAAAGATAGGTAGCGTGAATGATCGAGATTGATGGCTCCTATGGAGAAGGCGGAGGACAAATTCTGCGCACTTCTGTTTCATTGTCTGCCCTCACATTAAAACCAGTAAGGGTAGCAAACATTCGCGCCAATCGCCCGCAACCAGGCCTCAAGAAACAGCATCTTGGTGGCGTTGAGTTAACAGCAAGACTTGTGAATGCCAAAGTGGATGGTCTGAGGATAGGAAGTACCGAGGTCATATTTCAGCCCCAAGAAAGGTACGGGGGCGAATTTACACTGGATGTAGGTACAGCTGGTTCAATCTCCCTTCTTCTTCAGGCTGCACTACTTCCTGCAACGCTTGCACCAAATCCTATCACGTTCAAGTTACGGGGAGGCACTGATGTGAACTGGAGCCCTCCTATCGATTACCTGAGAGAAGTATTTGCACGTGTGTTATCAAAACTCGGTCCATCGATAGAGATTCAACAGATCAGACGAGGTCACTATCCACGAGGCGGTGGAGAGGTGCTTTGTCGAGTGATACCTGTTCAACATCTGAATAGTATCAAATCAGTTGATTTCGGTGAAGTGAGAGAAATTTCGGGAATATCCCATTGTGTGCGTCTGCCTGAACATGTAGCAACACGACAGGCATCATTAGCAATAGAAGTACTTCATGATAAACTCGGAATCAAAGCAGCAATTCATACAGAGTCATATCCCAAGAGTAATGACCCTCATCTTAGCCCCGGGAGTGGTATAGTGCTTTGGGCAATATCTGAAAACAGCTCTGTGTTAGGAACAGATAGACTAGGCGAAAAAAGAGAGCGCGCAGAATTAGTGGGCACAAAAGCTGCATTACAACTTGTCGATGAAATCTCGACTGGAAAAGCTATAGACTCTCATCTTTGTGACATGCTAGTACCATATTTGGCAGTTGCAGACGGAATGAGTGAGATTGGGGTGACAAAAATCACCTCACATTTGATAACAAATATTTGGACTATCAAGAAGATTCTTGGGACAAGAATAGAAATCGAGGGTGATATTGGAGAATCCGGAGTTGTAAGGGTATTTGGACAGGGATTACTCTCCTGAGAGAGTCTTAAGATAGTCATCGATAGACTCTTGCATTGGTTTTAGGTCAACCTCTTTTATCGCATCCTGTAGAAGCTGGTCTACACCTATCCGGTTGACAGCTATAATCTCGTATGCATTCGGGAGCCGAGCTCTTGCAATCTCAAGTTGACTGTCGGGGGTAATATCGATTTTATTGAGTGCAATGAAGAGAGGGTTCAGTGGAAACATCCGTTGTACTTCAGTGAGTAGATTCAACTGCTGATCAAATGTCCACCCACATGCCTCGGAGGGGTCAATCATGAAAATTATTACATTTGCCAAATATTTCAAGGCTGCAACAGCCTGGAGTTCTATATCATTTCGTTCACTCATGGGTCTATCTAGAATTCCAGGTGTATCTACAATCTGGACATTCTGATTCCCAACTTTGAGATGACCGATGATTAACTTCCTTGTAGTGAAGGGATAGTATGCAATTTCAGGCTCTGCTGTAGAAACCATCTTTACAAGTGTTGATTTTCCGACATTAGGAAATCCTGCACATACAATTGAAGGAATGTTAGGTGCAATTCCAGGTAACTTTGAGAGGACTTTCTTTGCCTCGATAATGAAATCTAGATTGGGCGCTGTTGCCCGTAGTATGGATGAGATTCTACCCTTCGCAGCACTTCGAGTCTTCTTCATTTGGCGAAAATCAGTAGACAGTTTCAGAGCCATGATGTGCTTATCTGTAATCTCATCTATGGGAGGAATGCAATTGTGAACTGCGCCTAGTGATTGTTTGAGTTTGTCTACTCCTACAAGAATACCAGTGAGTTCGAGATAGAATGGATTGAGTCTATCGATAGAGGGGAACTCCTCAACTACCTGAGTGAGCTTAGCCTTCACTTGTTTGGAGAACTCTTGTAGTCTTGTAATCTCACGAATCCTAGATCGGTCTTCTCGCTTCATGCGGAGTGAACTCTTCATGCTAATCCGCGTGGATCTGTTATGCGCGAACTCGATAATCTCCTCTGCAGTCATGATTGTGGGAATACTGGCAAAGGGATTTAATCGGCGCAACTCAAGTCACTCCAGAATCTATAATTACGGACAGTTCGCAAACGTTTTAAAACGAGTGGACGTGACCAAGTTAGACGGACTCCCACTTGGAGGCGCATTAACTATGTCATTTCCTACTGGTGCCACTGTTGTTGGAATTAAATGCACTGATGGTGTTGTAGTCGCTACTGATTCGCTGATTAGCTGGGGAACTCTTGTTCTCAGCGAGAAGGGAATCAAAGCATTCAAACTCACAGATACAATTGTATTGGCCTCTGCTGGATTAGTATCAGACTATCAGATGCTTGTGAATAGACTGCAGGCCCAGATTAAGCTGTACGAACTAAACCAGAAAAAGCCCATCACCGTAAAAGCACTGGCTAAGATGCTTGCAAACACACTCTATTCTATTAGAATGACACCTCTGTATGTTCAGACGGTTGTTATTGGTATAGACTCAACGGGTCCACAGATGTACTCATTGGATATGGGTGGTTCCCTCATCCCAGAAGACATCACTGCTACGGGTACTGGGGACAGAACAGCTTATGGTGTTCTTGAAAATTATTACAAACCCGAAATCACAGTCAAAGAGGCTGAAGAGATAGCGATAAAGGCTGTCAAAGCTGGTATTGCACGAGACATTCAGTCTGGAGGCGACATCAGAGTCATGAGTGTGACTAAAGCCGGTGTCGCAGAACACGTAGTCAGCTGAAGCGTGTGCATCAATTGTGTTCTAACTCTCTTTTCTTTAGTACACATTCCTCGTCCCGGTATAGCGTAGCCGCCCTTCTTGGGGCTATAGAGACAGACCCCCGACTTCTAGACCTAGAAATCAGAGCGCCCACTAATCTAACGAATGATGATATTCGGAAGAGTGTCGAAAAAGGACAAACAATAATTGCTCATTCGGTGATGAGTACTCAGACGGAGAGGATTTTCGAAGAGGTCAGACGAATAAGAGAGAAGTTTGGAAAGCAAGTCACCATCGTTGGCGGGGGGCCTCATGCAAGCGCCAGGCCGAAAGACCTGTTTCTGAGTGGTTTTGATTATGCTGTAATTGGAGAGGGGGAAAATACATTCCCTGAACTAGTTGATGCGCTCCTTTCTGGAAAAGACCCACTAAAAATACAGGGAGTTGTGGGAAGATCCTCTGAAATCTGGCCGCGGCCTCAAGAGATTCCTATTGTTGATCTAGACAAATATCCTCCTTTCGCCATAGGAATGAATATCGTGGGACCTATAGAGATCACTAGAGGATGCCCTTTCAAGTGTAAGTTTTGTTGTACACCATTTCTAACCGGTTGTAAAGTGAGACACAGATCTGTCGCATCGGTTATCAAGTGGCTTACCGCAGCTGTAGAGAAAAGCGGATTCACTCGGGCGTGGTTTCTCTCTCCAAATGCACTTTCATACGGTGGAAAAGGTATGAGGGCAGAACCAGAGAAATTGGAGTCTCTTTTACGCGAGAGTACCAAAGTAGAAGGTCTTGATGAGATGTTTTTCGGTTCGTTCCCCTCAGAAGTTAGGCCAGAGTTTGTGACTCAACCAATCCTAGAGATGTTAAGAAGCTACGTAGCAAATACATCGGTGCAAATCGGATTACAATCAAGTAGTGACAGAGTGTTATCCCTTGCAAATCGTCATCATACTGTAGAACAAGGTATGAGAGCTGTCAGAATAGCACTTGACTCGGATTTTACACCACACGTTGATATGATATTTGGACTTCCTGGAGAAACCAAGAAAGAACTTCGTGATAGTATCGAGCTCTGCTATACACTAGTCGAGATGGGCGCAAAGACCCATGGACATGTCTTCATGCCATTGCCCGGAAGTGTCTATGAGGAAATGCCTCCGGGAGAATTGGACTCAGAGAGTAGACGTCGGTTGGGGGAACTTTCTAGACGAAAAGAGATGACAGGTTCATGGAGCGCACAGGAGAGGTTAGCTGAATTCCTTTGGACGCAAAACAAGAAATCAAAGAAGAAAGATGGACCTTGCTAAACGCTGATAAGACATATGGCAAAACAACCTTCGAGTCACATTGAGTAACAACATGCCTAAAGAGCTTGAAACGAAGCTCAAAAAGCAGGGGTATCACCTACTTGGTAAGAGAGGGGCATACAAGGCATGTCAATGGCAAAAAAAGTCCCTTCTGCATGGTGATGTCTGCTACAAAGAGAAATTCTATGGTATAGCATCACATCGCTGTGTTCAAATGACTCCAGTTGTAGACAAGTGCACACAGAGTTGCCTGTTCTGTTGGCGAATAACACCAGGCGATATAGGAGTTTCATGGGATCAAGTAAATGTTTCAGTGGAAGACGTTGTCCCAGTTGAAGAATTGATGGATGCGGTTCTCATGGCAAATCTACGGTCTCTAGGAGGTTACAATCCAGATGCAGGAGCAAATGTAACCATGGCAAAGTATCTAGAAGCAAGAGAGCCAAAACATGTAGCTATCTCTCTTGCTGGTGAACCAACGCTTCATCCACTCATCAGTGATTTGATTGATGAAATCCATAACAGGAAAATGACCTCATTCCTGGTGACTAATGGCACACAGCCTGGAGTCATTCGTGAGATGTCAGAGCCAACCCAGCTCTATGTGACGATAGCAGCCCCGAATGAAGATACATACAAGAAGCTTTGCAGACCGGGGATTATGAATGGATGGAAAGGCATCCTTGAGAGCCAAGATACGCTACAGTCTCTGAGCTGCCGAACTGTGAACAGGTTGACTATGGTTGCAGGTGAGAATATGAACAATCCACGAGCATATTCGGAGCTGATTATGAGAGGCGAGCCAGACTTTGTGGAGGTCAAAGGGTATATGTTCCTTGGTTCATCAAGAGGTCGTCTTGGAAGTGCCAATGCCCCATCGCACAGAGAGATACGAGCTTTCTCCAAGAAGCTAGCGGACTTGACAGGGTACTATCTTGCTGACGAACAGACAGAGAGTAGAGTTGTACTTCTGTCCCAAAATAAACACATAAAGAAGCTACAGGTAAATTGAGAGTGAACAGATATGGAGTTTTCAGTTATCCTTCAGGACTTGAGAGATGAGATTGATGCTGATGATAAGGTCCGAGAGAAAATTCTTCCATTCAGCAGAGAAGCTGTAAGAAAATGCAGTGAATCTATTAAAAAAACTCACAAAGGATCATACAAAGATGCGCGCAAGCTGATTTCGGAGGTGTATGAAATCATAGAACGCACTGAACGCGAAATGTCTGGAAGTGATTTTATGATGAAATCAAGGTCTCTGGATGTAGCTTATCAGGAATTAGCAGAAGCTGCTAATCTCCTATCAATTGTAGAACAAGGAAAAATCACATCTAATCACGAATACAAGATACCGTCAAGGCCATACCTTACAGGCTTGGCAGATGTCATTGGGGAACTAAGGAGAGCTGCACTAGACTCCTTACGACAAGATAATGTTCTCAGAGCTGAGAACCTTCTGGGTTTCATGGATGAGATTCTAGACGGACTCCAGACCTTTGATTACCCAAATGCGTTAATTCCAGACCTCAGGAGAAAGTGTGATGTGGGGAGATCCTTAGTAGAACGTACACGAGGCGATCTGACAAGAGCAGTCGGGCAGAGTAGGCTTGTCAAGGAGCTATCGGATTTTGAAAAGCGAATGAAGAATGGTCAATAAGAGGATTGCTCACCAAGAGGGATAATAATGATAACACCTGACATATGGTTTACTTTGTACTCACTCGCAAATAAGGGTGCAATTCACAACAAGGCTGTTCTTACAACAAGTGAACTTGGAGAATTAATGAACGTCAGCCAGCAGACTGCTTCAAGACGTATTGCGCTTTGTGTAGAAGAGGGGTATCTCCTCAGGATACATACAGCAGATGGCATGCTTCTTCAGATAACCAGCTCCGGAAGAGATGAACTTCTTCGTGTCTTTTCAAACCTAGAGGCGGCATTCACTCCGATACCGGATGATATTATCATAGAAGGACGTCTCGTCACCGGATTGGGTGAAGGCGCGTACTATGTGGATGTATATGCCTCGAAACTTAGAGAGGCACTTGGGTTTAAGCCGCACCTGGGCACATTGAACGTAAAAGTGATTGATGATGACTCTCGACGAGCCATAGGTAGAATGAAGAACACTCCGCCACTTGTAGTCAGTGGTTTTCGTCACAAGGGTCGTACCTTTGGTGACGTTATTTGCTATCGCGTGAAGGTGAACAACGAGATTGAGGCAGCAGTAGTGATGGCTCAAAGAACCCATCATAGCGAAGATATCCTTGAAGTCGTAGCGCCGGTTGATATCAGAAAGACATTGAATATGGAGGATAACTCAAAAGTAACATTGACTGTCATACCTCTTCATATGGTCACATAGTGATTTGATGAAGTAGTCCAGCTGGTAGATTGGTACTATTTCATACCTCCAGAACCATATTTCCCAGTCAATGGAACAAACGCGACGCCACCCCAATTACGATGAGATATATTGCCGTCTTCATCCTTCTCAATCATCAACAATTCTTGGAAAAGACCTCGGCCACCGATAGGTATGAGCATTACACCACCTGGTGCGAGCTGGTCTACAAGAGGTTCAGGTACCGTTGGAGCAGCTGCCGCAACAAGAATTCGATCAAAGGGTGCATACTCAGGAAGACCTAAGCCACCATCACCATGAATGAGCGTAACTCTGTCGGAGTACCCTGTGCGTTCTAGATTGCTCCTTGCAAATTCAATAAGTCCCTTGACTATCTCAATAGTATATACATGCCCTGGCGTTGGTGAATCTGCAGGTGCAATCATCTCAGCACATAATGCAGCATGATAACCAGATCCTGCTCCAACCTCCAATACTTTGTGACCAGGTTTGAGCTTCAATCCTTCACACATTATTACGCACATATGAGGAGCGGAGATAGTCTGACCAAGGCCAATTGAAAGGGGTGTATCACGATAGGCATATTGTCTATTTGATGGATGTACAAACTCCTCTCTCGGTACAGTCCGTACTGCACGTTCCATCTCCTGTGTTGAGAGGTATCCGCTGTTTTGTAGACGACGTATCAAATCATCCACTGCATTCTTGTACTTGTCCCTAGACATACAAATCACAGAAAGAAATGATATGCATTCATAAAAGCATTGAGAGAGAGTCCTAAACCATGTATTATGTAACATTCAGAGCCTTTGGACATGAGAATGTAGTTGGGAAGCACAAGTCTACAGTAGAAATTACATCGGAGAATTTTCTCACGCGCGAAGGTACATGCATCATCGGTATTCAAGCAACACAAACACTTGCGGATCTCGATTCTGCAATAAAGAAACTTGCAGTTTTAGAAACCACCAAGATAGTGCTTGTGATGGAAGTAAATGGTATTATTGAGCAGGTTACCGGTACTGGAGGTCCGGGCTTGACATATTCTGATTCTGTGAGTATGGTCGCTAGAACGAGTTCATATCAATGTGGGAGAACACTCATGGTACATGCTGATAAGGCAGCCTCTGATTTAAGTGAAGAATTCGTCAATAATCTCAAAGACAGCAGAGCTGTGATAAATTGTGAATTGCATTTTATTGACCAATAATTATGTCTGCAACCATTTGATATTCATAAGGAGCACTATCTCTTACTCTTCTGATTGTAGAAACCTGCTTCACCGAACGACCAGTTTGTTCGATTAATTCTCTAATCTTCTCAGTCAGGGTGCTCTCTGGTGTATCACCTCCAATGAAATCATAGTAGTGAAGAGTGCCTCCAGACTTCAAAATACTACATGCGTCAGGGACAAACTCGTACGCACCTGAGGGGTGATTCATGATGACTCGGTCCACTTCCAGTTTATTATTCTTTACATAGTTGTGGGCATTAGCAACAACTGGAAGTATTGATCCGACGAGCTTATTGAGGGATAGACTTTCTCGAAGTAGCTCGATTGCCAAGGGGTTGATGTCTATAGCAATCACATACGCCTGTTTCTGTCGTGCTATATGGATTGCAAAGGGGCCAACTCCGCAGAACATGTCCACGACAGTTTCGCCAGTTTCCACAAGTTGCGCAATTCGGTTATGTTCCTCGAGAAGCCGTGGACTGAAGTATGCTTTCTCAATATCGACAGCTAGGCGGCATCCGTACTCAGTATGAATGGTCTTTGTACGATTCTCTCCGGAGAGAAGGCGATATTCTCGAGTACGGGTAGTGCCCGAAACAGCGCCGCTCTTTGCAAGAACGGTCTTGAAATTCCTGTGGATATCATGAAAGGTTTCACCGATTAGTATAGAGTATTGCGCGATTTCCTCAGGAATCTCCAAAACAGCAATGTCGCCTACTAGATCATAGGCTCTTGGAAGGAGTGCTAATTCACTAGACGTCAGCTTGCCCTCCAATGCTTCAGTCAACGTACGTGGTCCTTTGACTGTGTCCTCGAAGTATCGTTTCCCAGTCGTAAGAGAAACATCAGTGATGTAAAGCTGAATTTGATTGAGTGAAACCTCAGTTATTGTAGGTAGAAAGAGCATACCATCTTCTGAGATGATTTTGTACTCACCATCAAGTAATCCAAGATTGGAAAGTACCATCCTACTTTTCTCTCCATCACGAACCGGAACGCTAAGGTAGTACCTTTCGGACGACATTATGTTCTGAACATACTAAGATACCTATGATAGTTGCGATAGCAGTTTCTAAAGAAAGCGAATGTACTCTTTTCCCGACCCGCTCTTTGTGCCGACCATGACTTGGTAGAAATCAGCATCTTTCTTGGGTGTAGTGACCTTCTGAAGAGTTCCTGACACTTCAACGAGGTCCCCCTCTTCAAACAACCCTCCAAATGCTCCATCATAGATCATTATTCGATTAATTGTAGATTCATTGTGTTCTATCGGATTTATTTCATAGATTGCCGGGTGAAAGATGCTGTAGTCTGTGTTCTCAATAGTCACATTGAGTCGTACAGGTTCGTTACTCTGGGTGATATAAGACTCAGACCCATGAGTAATTGGTGCTTCTTCAGGATATAGTACCGGAGTGATTCCTATGCACCTCTCGCCAACACACAGAGCTCTTCGACGCGAAAAGAGGGCTTCGAGATCGTTTGGTCGAAGGACTGCAATACGATCATGCACACGTCCGATTGCATGCCTCCACTCAGGAAGAGTTCTCAGCCTAGTATGATTTTGAAATCCGTCAATTCCCTCAAAGTTATTGAATAGAGTCCATGCACTCGCAAAACCATAGATGTTCATATTGATGTCCGAGTGTTTAGGATTATGACCTTTCCACAGAATGCTGCCTGCAACTCCAAGACAGTCAAAGCTAATTCCGAGAGCATCGGATAGAATCTCTGCAGCGTTCTTGGTTAGTTCTTCCAAGTTATCCGTTGGTTCTTTGAGAATCTCCTTTAGTCTCAATTCCGGACTGTAATAGTCTTTTATCGCGCTACGAGGAGGTTCAACAAGCTGTGTTTGGAAGTGAATATCCTCAGCAATATAGTCCTGGGGGAGAATAACCATTCCTTCAAGTGTGGAGTCAACACTTCCCCAGAATGTGCGTCGGTATCTTATTCCTCCTGCCTCCCACAATCCATCTTCGACTGGAACATATTTGAGATAGGAGAGAACTCTGTCAGATGGCTGAATGTAACCAAGTACGACAAACAATCGATTCTGGTGATCTCTGAAGATATCGCGGTTTCGGACCCGATCAGGTAAGTCAACAACAGCGGGATTCGACATTTCTTCAGACCTCGGGAATCGGGATTTACTAACAGCTATATAGATTAGAAAGACAATATTCTAGCCTTGTTTGTTATGGAGCTATACTGATGAAGATTCTACATCTGTGCGACAGCCTTAATCCTGCCGGTCTTGGGGGTTATGAATCGTACCTCCACTACTTAGCAGAGCAACTATCAAGAAGAGGACACGAGTCGATAGTAGTCGCGCAGATGTCTAGAGAGGATATGCCAGATTGTATCAATCGAAACCACTACAGCGTGCGATTTCTTCCCGGTAATCTTCTTGAAATAAGAAAATGGAAGTTCTACGCACTACCCGATGAAGAACGAGAACAAGCAGCAAGCAGCATGTTTAGAGATGATGATCTTGAATTGAATATTCACGCCTTAAGAGAACAGCTTCTGGAAATTATCCAAGAGTTCAAGCCAGACATTATTCATGCGCACAGCACCTATGTTGTTTTTAATCGTGTTCTTATGAGTCTGAGAAACGAGGGGGTGTTGAATCATATCCCCATTCTTGTAACGATTCATGGGCGACCAAAGACATTGATTCTACCAAGTGGTAAAAGGACAACAGACTATGATGAATTCTGTGATGCTCTCCCATTCGATCTTATTCTTGGCGTCAGTGAAAATGTAACGGATGTATTGAGGAGCACACTGTCTGATTACAAAAAGACCAGCACAGTGCGTACACTATACCTCGGAATAGACCTCTCTGTTTTCGAACCACAACCAGAAACGATGAAGACGTGGGATGTTGCATTCATGGGACGCCTTGAGATGATGAAAGCAGTTGATCTCTTCCCAGAAATGCTTTCACTGCTTAAGCAGGATTTCCCAACACTGAAGTTCCTATTGACAGGGGAGGGGTCGTTGAGAGAGAATCTGTTATGTCAGTTTGAAAGTTCTGGAGTGAGTGATATTGTAGAATATCGTGGCGTTGTAGAGGCAGAAAAGATACCTGAGCTCATTAATCGGAGTCATATCTTCATATATCCTTCAAGAGAGGAGCCTTTCGGACTCTCGATTCTTGAGGCCATGGCATGTGCTGTACCTGTTGTGACAACGAATGTTTACGGACCTAGTGAGATTCTTACACATAATTTTGATGGACTTATGGTTGCCCCAGATGATGTCAAAGAGTTAGTAGACAGTATTCGTTTGTTGTTACAAAATAGCGATCTTCGTACATTACTTGGAAAAAATGCTAGGAAAACTGTTGAAGACCGATTTGACATCAGAAAACATAGTAATGATTTAGTTGATATCTATACGATGTTGGTTCATACTCACAAAGAATGAGTGTGTGGAACGGATGTCCCACACTAATTGTTACTTACTAACTATTTTTGTACATTGAACATCTTGCTCCTTTAGAAGAGCCTTCAGGTTCCCAAAATTCATCATGGAGAGGAGGGTAGTTTCAAGGCCTCTTTCAATAAGGTCCTTTACACCTCTGATGGACAGAAGTTTCCCCATCATCGCTCCACTCGCATCCACCTGTTCTGCATCTTTCAGATTTTCAATTACAGCATCAATATCATTGATGTTGATTTCTCTTAGAATATTCGCACCCGGATTCTTCTTTGGGTTATCATCATAGATGCCAGATTCATCCATCGCAAAGACTAGACGCTTGGCATCAAGATGTCGCGTAAGAACTATCGCAAGCTCGTCACCACTACCAACACTAAAACCCATAGCTGTATCATAGAGGAGATCTCCGCCGAGAAATGGTATCATTCCTAGGGCTAACCACCCCTTCAGTGGTTCAAAAGAGGTGCTTTTGATTCGCATCTTTTCTGCTACAACCATAGATGATGGATGAAGAAGATTCACTGGCAATCCAGCCTCTTGAAACACGTTAGTAAGCAACAGGCGGAACTCATTGACAATACCCTGGGTCTTCGAGAGGGGAATGAATTGCTCAGGTCCAGTAAATCCCTTGTGCAGTTTGTATTCTAAAACAGGGGGATGCCCAAAAGAACCAACTCCATGAATGATGATGAGCGACTCTATGAGCCCCTCATCAATACATTCCCTCAACTCTGTTGCAGTGGATTCGATTACAGATTTTCTTGCCTCATATGGCTTTGATTTGTCTGTTAGTAGAGACCCACCTAACTTGATTACCGTGAGCTCTTTCTCCACTGTTTAGAGACCACCTGACTGTCTAGAGTGTTAGTAGTGCAAAAGGCCACCAAGCTGGAACCAGATAAGTAAGGAAGGCAATCACAAAAACTACTGCAATTGGGACGGTCCAGTTGTCGAGATTCTTTGGAGTGAGTGCTTCTACTATCGTAGCAACAATTGAAATCACAAGTACAGGTAGGAACAACAGAGCAAGATCAAAAGCTGCATATTCCATTGAGAAGATGGCGATGAGGATGTAGCTAAACAGGAAAGATCCGATTAACATGCCAATTGACCCTGCAATTGTCTTCTCAGCACCGCCAACACCAAACTTCTTTGCACCTCCATATTTCCGTCCTATGACATCAGCTAGGCCATCTCCACCAGCAAGGCAACCTAGAATCACAAATGCAGTTGGATTTCCTGCTGGAGAATAGAACCAGAGAAGGGTGACTATACAAATGATAAGGGCATAATAGAGAGTCCCTTTCAGCAGTTCTCGTGCATCACCAGACCTTGACATGGAACCCACGAAGGCTTCATTCACGACCTTTCCTGTACCGATTCCAACAAAGAGAAGCACAAACAGGATTGGTACTATTAAGGCAAAATAGCGACTGAATGTGGTACCGGAGTATAACCACCAAGTCACCAGAAAGACTGGAGCTGCAAATATATGAACAATCTTTCGTGTCACATCGGATGAGAGTTTTCCGCTCTTCTGGATTGCACCATTAATCAGAACTACCATCATCACCGCAACGATTGAGATTATCGTTGCAACGATGTCCCATACTAGTTCTAGACCAGGACCTAAGAGATTGAATACCAATTTTATTTTCCTCCCTGAATTATTTGTCAATGATGCTCTGAGTGGGCTATAAGTCTGCTTGGATTCTATTGGAACACGTGTTCCAGCTTGTTACATTCCCAGGAATGCGGATTATATGGAAATTTCTGCAGAGATTATGAATAATGGGTGTGCTTGGTCAAGATCATTTTCCTTTTTCACACCATTAAACACGGTAGATGTGTGATAATCCTTTGATAATGTTTAAGAGCCTCAAACTCTGAGTATGGATTGGAAACTAGTTTTTTTCTTGAAAGCACAGGCTCAATCAATAAATCCAGCAATCGAAACAAGTAACTGCAGAATTAGAGCAGCAATCCTATGATATCCAGCAGGATATTGGAGAGATGGTGGATGACTGAAGAGTTAGATCTCTTGATTCGGAATGGGACTATAGTGGATGGCGCAGGAGGCAAATCCATCAAAGCTGATGTAGGTATAAATGATGGTAGAATAGCTCACATCGGTCACAAAAAATCCACGGATGCGAAGGTTGTCCTCGATACAAGAGGACTGACCATTTGTCCTGGGTTCATTGACATTCACAGCCACTCAGATAGTAGCATACCATTTGATAATAGACTTGAATCAATGATACGGCAGGGAGTCGTTACATCAGTTATTGGCAACTGTGGTTCTTCTCTTGCTCCTATCAACGAAGAAACTCTTGATTTGATTCAGAAAGATTTAGACATCTTCTCGCCGCCCGGTCAAAAACTGAATATTACTTGGCGTAGTTTCAGAGAATATCTTGAAAGTTTGGAGAACATCGCCATACCAATCAATTTGGTTCCACTTGTCGGTTTTGGTACTGTTCGAATCGCGGCAGGTCCGGCGTTTGAGAATCGAGAACCTACAAAGAAGGAGATTGTGAGTATGAAGTCTTCCATAGCTGAGGCGATGGAAGCTGGAGCCTTCGGACTAAGTACTGGATTATTCTATGCTCCTCAAGTATTTGCGTCGACTAACGAAATCATCGAATTAGCTAAGACCGTAGCGGAGTACAATGGGATATACGCTTCTCATATCAGAGGAGAAGGAGCATCAGTGGTACAAGCCGTTGAGGAGCTAATTCGCATCGTAGAAAAGTCAGGATGTAGAAGAGGACAGATTTCACATCACAAAGTTGCTGGAAAACCCTATTGGGGAACAAGCAAAGATACTCTCAAGCTTATTGCAGAAGCGAATGAACGAGGCCTTCAAATTACATGTGATCAGTATCCCTACAACCGAGGAATGACTTCACTAATCTCCGTGCTACCCCCGTGGGTCCATGAGGGGGGAATGGAGAGTATTCTTGATCATTTATCAACACCCGACTCTCAGGAACAAATCAAGAGAGATGTCAATGGTGGAATTGATGGATGGGAGAACATAATCAAAGAAGTTGGGTGGGAAGGTATCTACATCGCATCAGCCAAGACTGATAAGTGGAGGGCTATTCAAGGGAAAAGCCTACGACAAATAGCAGAGGAATACGATTATCAAGATAGTTTTTCGCTGCTCTTCCAAATGCTGCTTGATGAGATGGGAGAAATGTCCATGACCGTCGAGAGCATGAATGAAGATGATATTCGACGCATTATGAAAAACAAGTATACAATGATAGGAACAGATGGGTGGGGCGTTTCACCAACAGGAGCTTTTGGGCATATCAAACCTCATCCTCGATCCTATGGAACATATCCAAGAATCTTACGTAAGTATGTTAGAGAAGAAGGATTACTCGCCTTGGAGGAGGCTATCTGGAAAATGACTGGATTTCCAGCGAAAGTCTTGGAACTTAGAGAACGAGGGCTGATACGAGATGGATTCTGGGCGGATATAGTCGTATTCGATTCAAAAACAATAGAAGACAAAGCCACATTTCTCAATCCCCACCAGTTTCCAGTTGGAATACATTATGTAATCGTCAATGGAGAAATTGCTGTGGATGATACAACACAGTTAGATGTTTTCTCAGGAAAGGTTCTTAGAAATGAACCAGAAATTCACTTAAGCTAGATGAGACGATGCTGTAGGAAATTCTGCATCCTTATTGGCTTTTTCAACTTCTCTTAAAGAATCTGTGAATATTTCCAGTCCGGCTTCTGCTAGTTCCTTTGTTACTACAAGGGGAGGCATAAATCGAACGACATTCGAAAAATGCCCTCCTATCTCAACAATCAGACCTTTTTGATAACAGGCCTTCCGAATCTCCTTTGCAAATTCAGTCCAAGGTTTCTTGCTGTCTTTATCTTTTACGAATTCAATCCCTAACATCAGCCCCTTTCCACGAGTGTCCCCAATAAACCTACTGTCTTCTTGCAGTTCTCTGAGCCGGGGAAGGAAGACTTCCTCACCTAGCCTAGCAGCATGTTTCCATAGCTTGTGTTTCTTAATGAATTTCAATGTCGCAACTCCAGCTGCTACTGCCACAACATTTCCCCTGAACGTTCCTACGTGTGCACCTTTTTCCCAGGTATCTAGCTTCTCATCAAATACCAAGACAGACAATGGAAGCCCACCCCCAATTCCTTTCGAAATTGTCATGATATCAGGAGTAATACCTGAGTGCTCACAAGCCCACATCTTACCAGTTCTACACATACCCGCTTGAATTTCATCTACTATAAGAGGGACACAATACTCGCTTGAAATTCTCTTGACTTCTTTGAGAAACTTGTCAGGCGCTGGAAGTGACCCTCCTTCTCCTTGAACAGCTTCGATGATAATTGCTGCCGGGTCAACAACTCCAGACTTTGGATCCTCTAGCACATGTTCGATATACTTAGCGCATTCAAGACCGCATTCAGGATATTCTCTGCCAAAAGCACAACGGTAACAATATGCGTAGGGCACAAAGTGTACTTCAGGAATCATAGGCATTAGACTTTGTTTCAACGCCTTATTTGCTGTCAAGGTTATTGCTCCAGCAGTCATTCCATGGTAAGCTCCTTCAAAGGAGAGCATTCCAATTCGACCTGTATTGAACTTCGCCAGTTTCATTGCTGATTCGACTGCATCCGAGCCCGTAGGAGCGACAAAGAGCAACTTAGCAATGTTCTTCAATTTCGTTGGAAGTATTGAGAGTATTTCATCAACAAGTTCCATCCGAATAGGCGTGGGAAAATCTAGATTATGAGTCAATTTCGCCATCTGCTCTCTCGCTGCCTCGACAACCTCAGGATTGCAATGTCCTACATTCAGTACTCCCGCTCCAGCAAAGAAATCGATGTAGATATTTCCATCAACATCTTTCAGAGTCGCACCTTTTCCCTCTCTAAAAGCAACGGGAATCGCTTTGGGGTATGAAACTGCTGCACTTTCTGCATGTTCTTGTTTTTGAAGCAATTCTCTCGACCGAGGACCTGGAGGTTTTTCAAGAATTTTCGCAGAATTCGAGAAATGTAAATCTCTAAAGGTATCATCCAACATACTATCTAAGCCTCCATAACAAGCAGAATTCTCTTTCGAGTATCCGGAAGTATATTCACGATTTCCTAATGACTCGATTATTTCGTCAGTATTAACAACAAATCTGCCTATAACCATTATCAAAGATGTGAATTCGAAGGACTCAGGAGATTATATTACTTCTTGCATTTCTTGAAATACAATTGATCATGTTTCAATGGTGCGCCAAAGTACTACCGACATGTGTCGGGAGAGTTCATATATCAGTAGGGTACAATAATAATCCATGCCACTATTCGAGTTTGTGTTCAGAACGTTCTATGATAATCCCTTCAGCAAGATTACAGAGAGCAATCCCTCAGTACAGCTGTACCAATGGTGTAACGACCGGCATGATGTCATCGAACTAGTTATGCAAAAGCCAGAGGACTATGATAAAGTGCGTGAGGAGTTTTCAAAATCCGTTGAGATTGTAGATGAGATAGATAATGGTGCTAATGTACATGTTATCACTAGGATGTGCGCATGCGGAGTTGCTGGCACGGTTATGAGCTACCTTAATGATCCGACCCTTCTTGTAATACCACCAGTAGCCTATGAGAACGGCTGGGAATATTTCAGAGTGATTGCATTCAGACATGAAGGAATAACAAAGCTAGTCACAAAATTAAGACAAGTTGGTTTCAATGTAGAGATTCTCCGGAAGACACCATTCGATGGATACATGGCGAGCTCATTGACTCTATCAACAGATACTCTATTCTCAGGACTAACCGAGAAACAAATCGATGCCCTTCTGACAGCTTATGCGCAGGGCTACTTCAGATTTCCACGAGGCTCTGATCTTCAGACCATAGCATCAAAGGAGAAGATAGGTAGAACGACCTTTTTGGAACATCTCAAGAAGGCCGAGAACAAAATTATCACAGCACTTATACCACACATTCAATTATTCAGGAAAGTTCCTCAGGAACGGAAAAACACCATGCGACTTGTTGTGGATGCCAGCTAGTATACCTCTCTCAAGCATTTGATTAACTTGACTATTCAATGATTAGTTTGAAACCTGTATGCTATCCTAGCCCTTCTCAATAAGCGACTTCCTAGTCTCTTCGAGATACTCTCTGGCGGCTGGTTCATCCGACAAGAACTTTTCGAGTTTCTCACATTGGTAGTCACTACAGCTAGCACATGTTTCCACGCCAC
>JAEOUM010000221.1 GCA_016839275.1 Candidatus Thorarchaeota archaeon | reverse complement strand
GAGGATACTTCCATTATCGAAGTAAGGATAAGCGAGATAGACTGCAAGTCCAGTTCCAGTAGGAACATAGGAAGCGTTCACTGGAACAGCCTCAGTTACGCCACCAGGCCAAGTAATGACAGCTGTATCAAGCCAGCTAAAGAAACCTTGAGCCAAACCTGCCTCAAAATCAACGAAATCAATTCTCTGAACATCTGTACCCTGCATAGCCTCGAATCTGGTTTCGTTGCCACTAGCTGTGGTCCAGTTCATATTGGAATCGATAGTTGCATTGCGGAACCGCTCTCTGGTCTGCATTCTGTGACGGTTGAGTTGTGGATCTTGATTGCCTGCAGCAACATGTTCTCTCTGAAGTGTCTGTATGGCAACCATTGAGTCTTCACTGCTGAATGGAAAGTTACCAATCTCAATGTCAATCTTTAACTCGGATCCACCAGCGACTGTATAGTTAGCATGAGAACCATGAGTGTCTGAAACTTCTCCGTGATAGTCCTCAAGATAGATATGTCCCCAAATCTGAATTGTAGTATCTTCATACCTTTGAATACTACCCATTCCATCAAGAGCTGCAGGTACAGCATCTGGCATCATAGTACTCCTGACACCTGATTTTGTATACTTTAGCCATACTTCAGTGGTCACACCACCTTCTTGGATTGTACCTGTAGTCAAAGTCCACTCATATCCTGCAAGGGGTGCAAAGTAGATCTGTTCTCCTGTCTGGAAAGCTCCATCATCATTTACGTCTTCAAATTCTGCAATCATAACAAAAGAGGTCATGAATTTAGCATGTGTGCCATCATTGTCGACAGAATACCAAAAATGAAATTGAGGATACTCACTATTTGCCATAATCGTGATAATGTCTGTGTCGATCCAAACCGTTCCATCTGACTCTCGCATCTGTTGTGGTGGTCCTCCCGGACCATGTTTCCCTGTGGTTGTATTTTGTGCACTAACGCCCACTGACATTGTTCCAAGCAGAACAAGGAGGAGGATAGTGCCCATGAGTAGTCTATGCATATTCGTCAGCAATAGTCACCTATGTATGCTGTTAGAGCTTGCATATATAACCACTATTTCGTGTGAGATGATTCTTATATGAAATAAGGAGGTATGACGAACTATTTTCATGAAAGAAGCTTTATAGACTCTTTCAAGCGTTAGAGAAGGATTAAGAGCCATTTTGAATATAGACGCAAATTTGAATCGTCCCACCTCACAGTTATTAGGGTAGAGGAGTAGAAACGTAGGATAAGAAGGATGTTGTTAAAGATGTCAGCAGATCCTGAGAATATGACGCAATATGACTGGTTCTCACAAGCCAGGATTTATGAAACAATGGGGAACTATGAGAAGGCACTAGAGGCATACGAGGAATCGGTCAAATTAGACCCACACTATGCAAAGGCTTGGTTCCACAAAGCGAAACTACACTACAAGTTAGGACAAATGGAACTCGCAAGAGATTGTGTAAAGCGCATGATAGAACTAGAACCAGACTGGGAGAGCTATATCAAAAAATACCTGCCGCGACTCTGATTTGGTGCTATAAGATTGCTGAAGATGAGTCGGGATAAAGTAGCACATACACTGCTTGATTGAGGGTGAGTATTTTTCTGTTCACCCACTCCATGACCATATCGACATTTTCCTTTGATGACACTTTAATGAGTGCATTCAAGGTGGCATCTCTACATTGTTCTAGGCCTAAGAGCTCCTCAAGTGTCTGAACGAGTATCATCTGACGCACATCAGGTGTTGTCTGAGTCAGCCAGTAGAGAACGTTCTTTCTTGCCTCAGCGTTAGTATTGGAATTTGCTGCAACTTCAGTGATAGTGTCAGATAGTTCTGAGATGATGTCGCTATCCTTGAGGTCCTTGAGTTCAGTTTGGATAAGAGTGACTATAACCTCCGAGTTTTGGGGGTCATGGCGTAAGATATCAATTAGATCTGACCTTGCTCGTAATGGTCCAAGTTCGTCATCTTTCCTCAAGGGGTTCAGCACTCCGTCATGTATGGCGCTGCTTAGTGACCATGAACACTTTCAAGTCGCTAATATGTTTGTTGCGTGGGTACTCGTTTTTGATACGAGATTGTTGAGCACCTGTCGATTTCTCTACAACATCTGAGCAAATTCCGTAATAGAGCTCGTTACATAGTCAGGAGCTGATGAAGGTCCATATTTAGCAATCATATCTTCCACAGAGTAGTTACGGTTATTGATCCATACTGTCTTGAGATCAACTTTCTTTGCCCCAACCATATCAGCATAATATTCATCGCCAACAAAGAGGGTTGTAGATGGACTGACCTCAAGCTCTTCAAGAACTCTCTCAAAGACTAGACTCATTGGCTTGAAAGCTCTTACTGTGCCACAATCTACAACTGCTTGAATGTAATTCCGAAGCTTCAGTTTTTCCAAGAGCAGAACAGCGTGTCCTTCAAAACTATTGGAGAGCACACCCATCCTAATCCCCCGGGATTGTAAGCCAATAAGCATATCCAGAACTCCAGGATATGGTTCGGAGAGCTCGATATGAAGAGCCTTGAATCGTTTAGTAGCTTCCTCTACAAGTGAAGGATTTACCTCGTGATCGATATCACGAAGACTATTGCCCATTGCTGTCTGTACAATTTCGAATGGTGTGCGGAATGGAGCACCATCCACGATATCTTGGATGCCCTTGAAATATCTCGCGACCAAGTTCTTTAGAAAAGTGGCGGATAGTTCCTCAGAAACAACATTCGATTTCTCTAATAGCCACTTACTAGCAACTAATGGATAGCGGTGTGTGTCCAATAATGTTGAATCAAGATCAAACACAATTGCTTCAAACTCTTCAATGTCCAACTTAATCAAATGCGACAATCTCCAACTGGTTACTCGCCTTTTGCCAGATAGATACCATTTGGATCCAATTTATGCATGATATCAATCTGCTCTTGAGTGGGTTCAGGAGTTGTTGGTACATCGTCAGGAACTATCAGGTCGAACATCACATTCTCAAGGATATCTTGGACGGAATATCCAGGGTGAACAGACATTAGACGTATCTTCTTAGTTTCAGAATCAAAATTCATCTGGCACATATCAGTGATGACCACTTCCGGACCTTTGCCAACCAAAGACCATTTCTCACGCGACCCAGGACCCT
>JAEOUM010000220.1 GCA_016839275.1 Candidatus Thorarchaeota archaeon | reverse complement strand
GATAGATATGGGTGAAACAACAACCATTCCCTTATCAAAGGAAACCCGTGATCTCTTGAAGAAGTATGGTCAGAAGGGTGAAACCTACGATGAGCTAATCCGCCGCCTCCTTGAAGTTGCAGAGCAGATTGAGTTTGCAAGAAGACAGCGACGAATTCTCGAAGAAGAGGAGTTCGTTCCCCTTGACCACGTATAGTATCTTCTTATCCAAGACTGCAGTGGCTCAATTGGACCTGCTAGACTCTAGGCAGAAGAATCGAATCAAAGCTGGACTAAAGGAGCTTGAAGATGACCCGTTTCGAAGACGGTCTGGGGCTGACATCAAGAAACTCATCTCTCACGATGAACCACCTCTTTTCCGATTACGCACTGGTGAGTATAGAGCAATCTACTTTGTAGTAAATCATGATGTTCGAGTCACTGAAATAATCCATAGAAGCCGAGGTTACAAGTGGTTGGAATAATCTTTCTCAGATAGGTAGAAGTAGAGGCTGACGGGATCGGGTATTACGGGAACTATCCTTTCCTGTCATTGTTGAGCCACCCTTTCATTTTCCATATATCTATCTCCCAGTTGGTTCCCTGATTGTATTATTTTGCGTGAATCAATTTTTCTAAACTAGTCGCACAATTCTTTGTTAAGTAGTATCTTTTTACTTGTTTTTCATTATTGAATTCCAACGGATGAAACTATATATCATGATAAAACAGCCAAAAAACTCCAAGTAAAGTACAAAGATTAGTGAGTGCTGTAATGGAAATCCGGGAAGTGTCAAGATCATTCCTAATATCAACACTGCTGCTAGGATGCGAAAGATACATTTTGGCCGATCAGATTTCAGTTCTTCAGATGAGTATAATGAGCCTTCAGAGCTTTTGCCCCATTCTTGATTATTTGACAAAATGAACAGCCTGTCTGTAATATTCGCTTGAACGAATAAATAGTTCATGATGATTAGAAGTAGAGGCTGACGGGGTCAGGTATTCAGGGGTGTTTTCCCTCGCGTGTCATTGTTGAGCCACCCTTTCATTTTTCATCAATCTACTCAACGTAGTGGATTTTCTATATGACAACTAGATTGGCATCTTATCAGGAACAATTCTAACGTGAAATGACGCACTCTCGATTGATTTAAGGCTCAGTTTTCCTCAAAATTCCTTGAATTTATTTACGTGGTAGTAATAGAGGTGGTAAATCAGAAATGACCAGTGACAGATTGGCAAAATGGATTATGGGTATTACAACATTACTTGCCCCCTTCGGTGTGTACCCTTTCTCAGTACATAACGATGTTCTCACAGTATCAATGCACGCTCTATTATGGGGTATCATGCCAGAGGCATTTGCATATAATGGTTCAATACTATTCTATATGTACGTCATTATTGGGAGGGGTATCTTTTATGGTATCTTTAACATCTGGTTTGGAATAGAGGTCATCAGATACATCAGTGACTACAGCCGTAGACGAATGGCTATCACCTCGGGAATTTTATCACTAATCTACCCCTTTGCAATGGTCATCATTTCGTGGCCTTGGCTTCAATATTCAACAACATTAGAATATCTTGGACCAATTCCCATCCAATTTGTTGTTGGTCTCTTGTTGATGAAGTACTTTGGAGAGCAAAAACCTCTTGAAGCTTGGAGTGATTGAAATAGTTCCATCTACTTCTCTCTTTACTATCTTGGCGGAAGACCTCTCTTGACTCGTTTCAACATTTACGTTAGATCTTCCAATACTTGATCAAAATCAAGCACTCTGTCTTTGATAGTTTCACCCTTTTCAAAATACGACTCTATGAATGATTCAGATTCATCGATGAACTCCTTGATTACTTGTTCAACCTCCCAACTTCCCTGAGGAGGAATGGATGCGAAGATTCTTGCACTCAGATGGACTTGGGGAATGGCTGACTGGGTGAAGTATTGAGGCATACCGACCGGAAATAATCGACATCTATTCTCTCATAATTTTCTCAACATGACCAGATGATCTCCCTTTTTTCAGCCACCAAATCAATACAATGACAGCAGCTAAACCTCCAACGAGTAAGAAATGCTCCGGGCCTACTGTGAACCCACTAATCTCACCAATCTCTAGAATGACGAATCCGTTCTCTTGGTCCGTCATATAGACTAGATTACCAACTACTTCAATCCGGTTAGGTTTGCCACCATCAAAGTAGCGGGTCATTTTAGTAATCTGAGCTGGGTTTTGAATATCTAGAAGCAATAGTCCCAATTCAAGATCACAAAGAAAGGCAAGATTGCGTTCAGTGTCAATGTGAACCGAAAAGGCGTCCATACTCTCATTGAATTCAGAAATAACTCTGATATCTGACAAGTCGCTTATGTTCAGGACCTTCAAGTTATAATCCCAATAACTCAGAAAAGCCAGATCTCCAACGATTTCAATGTCTCCCATATCGGTATCACTAGTCAACTGTCCAACATACTGCGCTAGTTCAGTTGGATTAGTTTCGTTGCTAAAATCAAAAACAGTGAATCCTTTGTAGCTTGTTGTCACAAATACTAGATTCTCCACAACTTCAACATCTGTTGCATCTCCAACTGTAGTGAAACTTTCAAGCAGCACCGGTGCGGCGGGGTCAGTTATATTGACAACCGTCAGTCTGCCACCGGTGCCGCTATATCCATTGGCGACGAAAGCTGTATTTCCTCTCACTTCTACATCCCACGCATAATCACCAGTATACTGGCTCAGAACAATAGGGCTGGAGATGTTCCCGAAGTTGATTATCTTGAGTCCACCACGACCATCACCTATGAACATCAAATTATTCCGCCTGACAAGCTGATGTGCATAGTAGTCCAAAGAAGAAGATACACTTGCTATCTCAATGGGGTTACCAGGATCGCTGACATCAAAGGCCTTTACCCCAGAATAACCGCATGTAACATAGGTGATGTTACTGCTGGTATCTACCCATACATCGTACGCATCACCAGTTTCAATCTGTGCGATTTTTGTTAACACAATTTGATTCGCGCTAGCTATAGGCACGCAACAACCAAGTAGTGAGTTTAGAATCATAGCAAAAACTAGAAAACAAAGACCCCTCGTGAATCTACTTCTCAATATGGTCCTCACCCTGAGCGATTTATACCATCTATGCTTCGATCTCAATTGCCCTTTTTAGAGTACATGAAGATAGAGTCAGTAACGGAAGTCAGAGTTATTTATTGAATTAAGGATAGTGCTCAACGCAGGAAATACGTGATTGCAATGCTTTTCAAACATTCAGAAACAACAGGATTGTATGGCAGGGTCGGGTCGTCGGGCAATTCTCTCTTCCTGTCATTATTGAGATACCCATTTCATTCTTCAATGTCCAATTAGAAATCATGCATTCGTTTCAGAAGCGAGTATTCAATTATATAGTAGACAGAGGGGTTCTCTCTCTATTTATACAACCCAGTGAATATAAATTCGATAAGCGACTATCAAACTTGCTATCGGGATGAAAAATGATACTGAGTAAAGAGAACTTTTTTCTGGCGACTAAATTTGTGAGAAATCACGCTCGCGATCTCGACCGATTGATGTTTAGCTACAAATTTGAAAATGCACCAAAAAACGAGGTCCTACAGGTTCTAGCTAAATATCAGAATTCCGATGGCGGATTTGGTCATGGTATTGAACCTGACTTTAGACTTCAAGCTTCTTCACCAATGGCAACATCTGTTGGCTTACAATATTGCGAGGAACTCGATATTGATAGTGAACACACCATGATTTCCTCCGCAGTTGAGTACCTTATTTCAACCTATCAGTCAAATGGGGGATATTGGCCTTTCACCTTTCAGAATGTAAATGAGGAACCACATGCTCCTTGGTGGCATGTAAAGGAGATTATTGCACCTTCTGAGGCAAAATGGCCAAATCCAAATGCTGAGATCGTAGGTTATCTGAATAAGTATGCCATGCATGTGCCTGAAGAACTCCTCAACGCGATTAATACGCGTGCACTAGCAAACCTAGAGAGTTCGAAGTATATCGAGGGTTTAGTTTACGATATTATCTGTTGGAATCGAATATTCTCATATCTACCTGTGCCCCTCAAATTGAAAGCCAAAAACAAACTCGAGCGAACGTTTCGAAAAGTTCTACCAACGATGCAAGAAACACTACGCGAGGTAAGGATCTTCTCGCTCGCTCCAAATCCAGATTCCTTATTGTACCAGCTCTTCCCATACGAAGTGAATACATTAATTGATTCCGAGATTGAACGACAGTCCTCTGATGGAGGTTGGTGGCCTAGTTGGAAGTGGAATCAGTACGAAGAGGTATGGAATGTAGCAAAAGTAGAATGGGCTGGTAAAATTACCACTGAATGTCTAACAGCTTTGGACTCTTACAATCTAATCACACCTGGTAAATAAAGATGGACTTGGGGTATAGGCTGATGGGTCAGGTATTCAGGGATACTTTCCCTCGCTTGTCATTGTTGAGCCACCCTTTCTTTTGGCAAGTTGCTTTGAAACGAGCACACGATAATTCTAACATTGTGTTTAACCTGGCAGTTCCAAGAGTTTGGTTGTGACGGTGAGTATTTCCAGTAACAGATATCTACTAATGCAGCTATTCAATCTAGTATGAGTAAAGTCCAAGAGTTCATGATACAATCCATCGGAACTATCAGGACTCCTTTCAAATCGAGCAAAGTCACTCCAATTCAATCGAGCAAGTCTGATGCTCTTGGGTATGTTGAAGTTTCAGAAGAATTCCAAGGTGGCCTCAAGTCTCTAGATCAATTTTCGCACATTATTCTCCTCTATTGGTTTCATAAGGCTAAAGCTCCCAAGATGCGAGTGAAACCTTTCCTTGACACCAGCTCGCACGGTCTATTTGCAGTAAGAGCTCCTTCACGGCCCAATCCTATTGGGATTTCCGTTGTAAAATTAGTCCGCATTGAGGGAACACGCTTGCATATTGAGGGAGCTGATATGCTTGATGAAACACCACTTCTTGATATCAAACCCTTTATTCCAGAGTTTGATAACAGACCTCTAGCAACATCAGGATGGCTTGCAAAGTCCCAACTTGTTAACAACCATTCATTCAAAGCTGATAATCGTTTTGAAAATAGTCACGATTATTGAACGAAATATCCTCACTGACACCTACTACGTTTTTCCATCATCTCAAATGGTGGATACAACTTGCTCTGTCCTTGGGCAGAGAGAGGCGCAGGCTTGCGATGGGGTCAGCTGAATAGGGAGCTTTCCCCGAATGTGTACTACTGAGCACCCTCTTCATATTGTGTTTCAATTCTTCTGAAAAGATTTTCATGGCGATTTTGAATTGTCTTATTCAAATCTCTGAAGATCGAGCAATTCTGAAAAAATATTCATTCTCTATCTTCTGTATAGATACCTCTCCTCTTTTTAGAAGGCTGTTTAGAATGCGTCTCGCGATTACTGTCTGTATTCCCATAGAAACTACAACATCAGAAACTCTGCACGGTCTGTGTCTGAGTAAATTTATTATTTCGATCTCAATTTTATTATGATTTTTCCATCTTACAGGTTTATTTCGGGCATCATGAAAACCATAGACCCATATCTTCTCAATTCCAAGACATTCGCCAAGCTCCTGTCCGAATTCCTGCAGAATGTTGCCTGAGAGTGGTCGAACACCCTTTACTGCAGAAGGGCGCCAAGGGGTGTAAATCTGTACAACTTCAGGTTTGATCTCAAGAATTCTCTCAATGAGTGCTCTTCTAGCTTGTCCTTCTGCATTCGTCAATCCATTTGGTCCTTTTAGTAGCATGACCTCCAGAGCCAGAGTGCCATACATCTGTTCGTGTAGTTTCTTGATGCCATCAATAATGTCATCCAAGGTGAAAGTACCCTTGGCTGGATGATTGATGAGTCTGAAGGTTTTATCATCACCAGCATCCATCTTGGCTGAGATAATATCAAATCTAGTGAGGTCCTTTCTCACCTCAGGAATTGGGAGGAGTGATGCATTTGTCAAAAGTACAACAGGTAATCTCTGAATCTCCCTTTTCACTGCATCTGCTAAAGCACCAATTTCCAGGTGTAAAGTGGGTTCACCCGATCCAGAGAATGTTACAGCGTCAATGGAGTTCAGATCTAGCAGTCTTAAGACACTATAGAACTCTTTGAGAATATCTTGAGAAGAGGGCAATATATTTCGAATATCCTCTGGTGAAGCTACATGTTTTTTCGTCAATCCTAACTGACAATAGATACAGCTAAAGGTGCACTTCTTTGGATGTGCCGTTACATCAATGCCCAAAGAGCGTCCATAGCGCCATGATGACACTGGGCCATATGTGTATCCCATAGGTATTCACGTCGTTTCGGAACAATTCGTATCACTCGTTATTCACACCTGAATGTACTCTATTCCTGTTTTTGAACCTCTGACAGATGTTTCTCAATATCCCTCAGTCTATCCTGAAGACTTCTGATTTGCTCTTCAAGGAGATTCTTCTGACTCTGTAATGCTTGAAGATTGTTGACTATTGAAAATGGCTGATTTGTAGCGTTAAAATTGGGACGATATCCCATAGACCAACAAGAGCCACGTCCATAGAGCCAACCAGGTCTTTCCCATGGCGGTATGTTCTTGAATGGGCCATTTCCTGGCCAACGACCTCTACCACCTGAGCGTCCATAACCACCTCTCACTATTTCTCACCTCGTTCCTTTCTAATGCCGATTGTCTTACTAAGCTTGTCAACAATCACATCAAATGCCTTGGCAGCCTTAGATTCTGGGTCTTCCACGACAAAAGGAGTTCCACTATCAGAGAAGCTAATGATTCTCGGATCTAATGGTAACGAACCCAGATGCCTAATTCCAAACTCTTTAGCGGCTTTCTGTGTCACACCCGTTCCGAACAAACTATATGGCTCACCACAGTGTGGACACACAAACTCATTCATGTTTTCTATAATCCCAAGAATCCGAACTCCCATCTTCTCAACAAGTCGAATAGCTCGACGTGCATCAAGTACAGCAACCTCTTGAGGAGTTGATACGATAACGACACCATCAATCTCAGGAATGGACTGAAGGATACTTAGGATTTCATCTCCCGTGCCCGGTGGTAGGTCAACAACAATCACATCCAGCTCGCCCCATTTGACATCACTTAGGAATTGCTGAATAGCCCTCCCTACCAGTGGCCCTCTCCATGCAACAGCATCATCACTGTTTTGAAGAAGAAAACCCATGCTCATCACTTTGAGACCTAGTGGTCCCTCAACTGGTAGCAGCTTTTTGTTTTCCACGTGCGGGTGTTTACCCTCAAGACCCAAGAGTTTTGGCACATTTGGTCCATATATGTCGACATCGAGGATTCCAGATTTGAGGCCCATCTTTGCAAATGACATCGCCATGTTCGTTGCTACTGTGGTCTTGCCAACACCACCTTTGCCAGAGAGTACGACGATTTTGTGCCTCACATCTCTCATATTCTCTTTGACTTCAGCAGGAACCATATCGCTTACTTTGGAAACAACTTTTGTCGTGTTTGACACCTTCTCTAAGTTATGCATTTTAGACTGAAATTCCCAACAATGGCAATAAATAATGAATCAAGATTCATTATAAAATAACTGGTGTGGCAATAATATGACCTGTTTAACCCCATAATTACATCATGAAAGACGGAGGGGCTCAGATAAACAGGACCTTTCTTTAGCTGAGTGTTGTTGAGGCTCCGTTTTGTTTTTCACAAATCTATTTGCTATTATAGATGGAATTTCTTCTGATGATTCCTACTCCAAAGTCTGTCAGTTGTTTCCTCAATTGTTTCTCAATTAGTCGTACTCACTCTTTGATGTTTTCGTATAAAGAGAACAATACCAGTGACTAAGATTATAGTCATACCTGCAAGAATAACTATGGATTCCAATGGAATAACTGCTCCATAAGTTCCATGAGCATAGTATATGTCCATTTCATTGTTTCTGCCATCGGACCATACTATCTGGGGAATATCGTTTGAATCCAACTGGATAGACATATACTCACCAGGTCTTGTGAACGAGCTTGAGGTTAGTGAATCTGCAATAGGAATTGGATTACCCAATATTGGGCTGTCGTGCTCATCACCCACGAACGTTATGGTGCGGTAATATGGTCGATAGTATTCTCCTTGTTCATCATAATAGACGATATGCAACCTCCCGTGGGAATCGATGACCATCTCTGGATTCCATTGATTACCTTCCACGGTCGGATTTACTCGTAGACGATCGCTCCAAGTATCGCCATAGTCATCTGAGTATCGAAGATAAACATCGAAAGAATTCTCTCCCTGATCGAAGCCATCTGCCCAAAGAACGTAGAGTCTATCGTTCTGATCAAATCGCACGACTGGAAGAGTGATTTTACCAGGTGCTGATGTAGAGTAGTTCCCATCACTGTTTATGAACTGGCTCTCCTGAAATGTAATGCCACCATCTAGGCTTTTTGCGAGCTCGATATTTCCCCAATCTAATGTTTCAGGTTCTAGGTAAAGCCATGTAACATATGGATGATTCTCATTACTCAATGCCATGTATGGCAATCCTTTCCATGGAGTTTGTTCAGTAATATTGCATATCTCTTGGAATGTTACACCACCGTCCGTAGATCGAGTAAGACGAATAGTAGTGTTTCCAATTATAGTTGCATCATCCGTGTCATCATAGACTACGTATATTGTTCCATTATCGCTAATTACCATCATTTCTTTGTCTGCAAAGAAGTTACCATAGGATGCTGTCACAGGTGTCCAAGAAGCGCCATAGTTATTGCTCCTCGCAACGGTTATCTGAGAAAGCGAAGGGCCAGATATTGAGTACTCAAGGTAGGTGAAGTAAATAGTTTCATCATGCCATACTAGCCACGGATCTGATTGTCCTGTTGTTCCACTTGTGAACATAGACATACTATAAGGACTCGACCATATGGTCCCACCATCGACGGACTTTGTAACACTGACTCGAATACCAGGGCCATCGTGTGTGTTTGATTCCTTCCACCCTGCGAAGAGTGTACCATTATCACTTATTGCCATGGACACCTCTACATGGTGTGGGTAAGCAGAGTCATCAGTTGAGAGAAGCACATTGGAAGAGAAACCACTAACTTCGGGCAAGGTTTCGGTCGAAGTGCCTAGAGCGTTTATTTGTCCTTGGCTATCGATATTAACAAACTTTACTTCACTAGAGAGTAGAGCGGGCGATATTACAAGTAGTCCCAGAATGACAATCAACACGCCTCGATGAATCATGTGTATTGAATTCTCCTTATTCTCATGTATTTAGGCACATGAGTGAACCACAGGATGTTGATCTATTAGAGATGATTTTTCGTACTGAATTGACTTTTTCTGAACGGAACGTCTTCCCTGTTTGCTAATATCAATGGTTTCTCTTTGCCTTTGGTCGTTTACTTTGGCTGAGGAATATTATAACCTCTGTTGTGACAGCAATTGATTAGAGGCTTTGTAAAGGGCATTGCGGGAATAGATGACTAACTCCCTCGTCATGAAGGAAGACAATCAGTCGGCCAGTTTCACAGAAGGATAAATCAAGTTAAAATAGCCACATCTATGATAACGATAGGATAGGGAAACTACATGAATCGGAAGATTGTGACTTTTGAGCCCTCTGGACTCAAAATCGATGCAGATGAAACCACCACAATATTGGATGCGGCGCGCAGATTAGGTTTGCACATCTCTTCAGAATGTGGAGGACTGGGTACTTGTGGAAAGTGCTTAGTTCTGATTGAACCATCTTTAAAGTCATCTGAGCGCGACCACCTGCACATTTCCGATTCAGATCTTAAGAAAGGAGTAAGATTGGCCTGTCAACACAGAGCTCAGAAAGATTTGCGCATCGCGATTAAGGAATCTGTACGCCATGCCAAGATTCTCATAGATGGAATCGTGAGTCCTACAACATTGGATATTGATGAAGGTCTTGAAAACCAAAAGGGTATTGCAATAGACTTGGGAACAACAACTATTGTGGCATACCTTCTTGATTTGGAAACGGGTATTCAGATTGGTCATGTAGCAGTCCTGAACCCTCAAATCATGTATGGCGAAGATGTCATGTCTCGTATCACATATGCGATCGTTGAGGATGGTGGAGCTGAAATTCTCAAGGACGTGGTCCTCCGCAGAATTGAAGAACTCATCATGGAATTGATATCGTCAGCAGAACTGAGCCTTCAAAATCTTAGTAGACTGGTAATAGTAGGAAATCCTGCGATGCATCATCTACTTCTTGGACTTGATACTAAATCCTTAGGAAAGGCACCATATGAATTAGTTATCAAAAATGCTCTCAACAAGACTGGTGAAGAACTAGGATTTGTCAACGCCAAGATGGTTAGCGCATATTTCCCTCCGAATGTAGCAGGATTTGTAGGCGGAGACACTGCCGCCTTCATCCTCTCTCAACGGCTTGATACTACAGATAAAATCGTGCTTGGAATTGATATTGGAACAAATGGAGAGATAGTCCTATCAATGAAAGGAGATTTGATTTGCTGCTCTGCTGCTGCAGGATCTGCATTTGAAGGAGCAACAATAAAGCATGGTATGAGGGGGCAGGCAGGCGCAATAGAACATCTCTCGATTCTTGATTCCGCCGAAGCGCCTCAAATTTCAGTCATAGATAACACTGCACCTAAGGGACTGTGCGGTTCTGGCATAGTGGATATTGTTGCAGAGCTAAAGGCATCAGGCGTCATTACATCAAATGGGAAAATGCTAGAATCGAGTAGAGTGATAGATTTCGAAGGAAAAAAGGCATATACTATCACCAAACCTGGTGAAAGCAACTCTGAACAGCTACTTTTATTCACCCAGAATGATGTCAGACAAGTACAGCTTGCGAAAGGAGCAATTCTAGCCGGCGCAAGTATTCTATTGAAGTCTACAGGAATAGATGTTTCAGATATTGACATGCTCCTGCTAGCAGGAGCATTTGGCAATTACATTAATCCAAAAAATGCATTAGCTATCGGACTTCTACCTCCAGTTGGCTTAGAGAAGGTCTATCCTGTTGGAAATGCCGCCGGAGAGGGTGCGAAGAGGATGCTTTTGTCTCTTAAGGAGAGAGCATTGATTGAGAGTGTGGTTGAGCAGGTTGAGTACTTGGAGCTAGCACAATATGATGACTTTGCAGGTATATTCTCACGCGCAACAGTACTAGAAGGAAAGATGCCCATTTAGTACTGGCAGCTTGCTAGTCGAATATGTTTAGTTCAATAGCACTCTATGTAATTGAAATATACACGACTAACGACATCAGGTTTTTATTTGGCGGCACGAATTTTGTCTATTAATGTCAACTTCTGATACTTCCGAACAAGGTGCTCGAAGAAATGACCAACTAATGCTGTTCGAAGGAATAATTATTGGAATCTATGGCAATTGGTTGCTTTCACTTATTTAGCTCATAACAATCCCATCAGCATTAGTTATCCCTCAGATAACTCTGACTCTGGTATCATTGCTTAGTTCTCCTACTTGCAATAGGAGTATTTGGAGGAAAATGGGAGAACCACTATATTGTTCTGATTCTGGCTATCTCCCATTATTTGCATCTATGTATTAGTCTTGCACTTGAACGGCTTCTGATTCAGGATGCGTTTTTCTTGTTGATAGGAGGTATTCTCTTCTTCATGATCTACATGGCTGAGTACACACGTGCAAGAGCTATTGAAAGAACACGACGTAGACCTTCAACTTAAAGCCAATCATAAGTCACGGGAATGATAGCGGGAATAGATATTCAATGAGCTATTATCCGTTTCTCATGGGTAACCATATGGTCCTAGAGCGATTTGGCTGAGTAATCCAGGAGGACTGACTGTTCCAAACAATGACCAACCGATAACAAGTGAGAATCCAAAGAGAATCAACGGAACAAGAGCTCTGTTCCATGAAAGACCATACAGATAGTGCGCTGTAGCACTAAACTGCAGAAACCCTGTCCAAAGAAGTCCAATTGCCGCGGAAAACGGTAAGAACCCGAAAAGAAGCGAGGGAAGATCACCATAGCAAACCCCTGCAAGGGCATATCCATAATGTCCTTTTCCACCGAGGACATGTTTGTATAGGATATGAAGGAAAAGTGCGAAAACTGGTGCAGTGAGGATTGTGTCTATGTAGACCACAGGAATGCACAGTAGCCATGAAGAAGCCGTATTTCCTAGATACGAGTAGATTAACGGGAACCAGTCTTTGTGTATTGCAAGGAAAACCTGATTACCATAATGAAAGTCCAGTATAGGTATCACAGATATTCCAAGGACCCAGTCATTTATCATAATCCATACTGGTATGGTCACGCAGTAGATAATTAGAAAGGTTGCTAAGAATAGAATGGGTCGTCGTAAGTTCCTGAGTCTACCATGAGATTCCTCTTCAACCAGCAGTCCCTTGAAGAATCCAATTGGATTTGCAAGAATCATCCACGCTTCAGACAGTTTTACATTGGTCATAAATTAACCTCAATTTGCATAATAATGCAATTTGCATATATATGCAAAGATACATATGTCTTCTGCTTATCGCAATACAATATGTCTTCCCATACTGAAATGATGCTGCAGGCTTTATTTGCCAAGGTGGCTACCGCTAGAGGATTCAATGCAGTCGAGGGATTAATACTAGGGACCTTATTGCTCAACCCTCAGGCAAGAACTCAACGAGATATCGCAAAAGCCATTGGCCGCAGCCAATCGACTGTTTCAAGAGCATTGCAACGAATGGCAAAGCGGGGTGTTGTTGAATGGAGCAGAAGGAGTGGTTCTAGGGAGCTGCTTTTCTCACTTGTGAGCGAAAGCCCCACAAGACTCATTCTTTCTGGAATACATGTATGGCTCAAGACCAACTCTATGTTGAGAGTTGAGCTCGAACTCATACTCAAGGAACAGAATTCGAATGATGATGTAAGAGTCGAACAGATAGCAAGGAATCTGATTGAAACAATAGATTATGTCAGTGATCTCTTGAAGCCAGCAATCGTCAAACTTGAAATGGGCTAGCTAAAGTGAAGTCTGTGGTGGTAGAGTTTTTGGTGAAATGCTCAATTTATCTACGAGCAGCCATTCTCTTGTGCAGATCTCATTGATTTCAATGTGGAAACTGAATGTATCAATGATACACAAACCACATTATCCTAGTGCGCCAATAATTATGCGGTGTGATAGATGCTGCATGAAGTTCTCATAAGAGCGAGAAGAGAGGTAAGTCTACTTCTCTTAGTCGGTGTGTTATCCATGGTCTTCTCTATCCTATTAGTAACCGACGCATCTATAGGGCTGCTTTTCATCGGGCAACAAGGTATACACTCGCCAATGGAACTACACATGATATTGATGATTGTCATCAGAGCCTGCGAGCTTGCTTTCGGAGGAGCATGGCTTTCACTATCTAATCGGATAATGAGAGATGCCAGTAGTGTTAGGAAGCAGTATCTAAAGCGTTCATTGAGACGGACAATTGAGAAACTCCCTGAGGCTCAAGGAAGAAACAGAGCAATGGACTTGATCATGGATATGATTGGTATCTATAGAGCTCACTATGGACGGTTGATAGTTGTCTTGGTTT
>JAEOUM010000219.1 GCA_016839275.1 Candidatus Thorarchaeota archaeon | reverse complement strand
CATGTCATAGCAAAAGGAGCAGATATGAATGCAGCCTTAGCTGAACTGCTCGGAAAGAAGACTGGTTCATGCAAAGGTAAGGGAGGCTCTATGCATATCACACAATTCGATGTGGGTGTACTTGGCGCAACTGGTGTTGTTGCTTCAGGTCTACCAATTGCTGTAGGAGCAGCTCTGTCCTGCCAAATGAGAAAGACAGATGATGTCGTTGTTTGCTTCTTCGGTGATGGCGCGTCAAATAACGGAACATTTGGAGAATCGTTGAATATGTCTGCAATCTGGAAACTGCCATTAGTCTGGATTGTAGAGAATAATTTCTATGCAATGGGTACTCCGATCAAGATGACATGCCCAAGTGCTACAGTGGCTCAGAGAGCTGAGGGCTACTGCATCCCAAGCCAAGTTGTTGATGGAAATAATGCTCTGGAAGTGTTTGAAGCCACTGTTGAAGCTGTGAAGAGAGCTCGCGAAGGTGGTGGTCCAACCCTGATTGAGTGTCAGACATATAGAATGAAGGGGCACTCAAGGTTTGATCCAGCTAAATACCGTCCACAGGAAGAGGCAGACTACTGGCTGAGCCCTGAGAAGGATGCAGTTCATGTCATCAAGAAGATAGCCCTTGAACAGGGAGCAGTGACTGAGAAGGAGGCTGAGAAGATACGAACAGTCCTTCAGAAGGAAGTCGATAAAGCTGCGGAGTTTGCCAAGAAATCTGAACAACCTGCGCCCGAGGAAACACTGGATGATGTCTACGCGGAGGCGTTCTAAATGACGGAGATGACTTACCGTGATGCTCTCAAGGCAGGTATTAGAGAAGAGATGCTCCGCGACGAGCGCGTCTTTCTACTTGGAGAAGATATCGCCCTAAACTGGGGCGGTGCTTTTAAGGTCACCAAAGGACTTGCTGAGGAATTTGGCGAGGCGAGGGTTCGAGATACACCCATCTCAGAGAACACCATTGCAGGAGCAGCTGTGGGTGCGGCTATCACAGGAATGAAACCAGTTGCAGAAATCATGTTTGGAGACCTAATCGCACTAGCAATGGACCAAGTCTGTAACCAGGCCGCAAAGATGAGATACATGTTTGGTGGTCAGACATCAGTTCCTTTGGTTCTGAGAACGCCCTTTGGAGGTGGCAAGAATATCGCATCTCATCATTCGCAGAGTCTCGAAGCATGGTTTATGCACACACCAGGTCTTAAGATTGCGGTGCCTGCTTTTGCATCTGATGTGAAAGGACTCATCAAGACTGCCATTCGAGACCCAGATCCAGTGCTCTTTGCTGAACACAAACTCGTCTATGATAAGAAAGAAGAGGTTCCAGATGATGAATATCTCATCCCCTTTGGACAAGCCAAGATTAGGAGAGAGGGAGCAGATGTCACCCTCTGGGGCACCTTCATCATGCTTCACAAGGCGCTGGAAGTGGCTGATGAGCTCGAGAAGGAAGGTATCAGCGTTGAGGTCATTGACCCACGAACACTTGTGCCTCTTGACACGAAGACTCTCATTGATTCAGTTAAGAAGACTGGAAGATTAGTGCTTGTAACCGAGGAAACAAAGACTGGAGCAACAACTGCAGAAGTTGCCGCTATTGTTCAGGAGGAGGCCTTCGACTGGCTTGATGCACCAATTAAGAGAGTGAATGCGCCAGACACTCCAGTCCCCTTCAGTCCACCGCTTGAAGACTACTTCATTCCTGACAACAAGAGAATTGCTCAGGCTATCAGAGATATTGTATAGGTGATAATGATGGTCACAACCATGATCATGCAGCGAATGAGTGTTGCCATGGAATATGGTGTGATACTCAAATGGCTCAAGAAAGAAGGCGACAAAGTCAAGAAAGGTGACGCAGTCGTAGAAATATTCGGCGAGAAGAACGAGTTTGAACTCGAATCACCTGATGATGGGATTATCCTAAAGCTCCTGTGCGATGTAAATGATGAGATTCCAATTAGTGAACCAATCGCATTCATTGGCAAGGAAGGAGAGAATATTCCAGATATCAGACCCAGAAAACTGAATGCTGCAGCGCAAATGCAGACTGCAGTAGTAACTCCAGCAGTAGGCACATCAGTTCCAAAATCCGAGAGTCCAAGGACAAAAACGCAGGCAGTAGAAACTCGTCTTCCTGGTGGAAAAATCAAGGCATCACCAAGAGCAAAGAAGAAAGCAAAGGAACTTGATATAGATCTCACATTTGTTACGGGCACTGGTCCAGAGGGAAGAATTGTTGAGAAAGATGTGCTTGCAGCAAAGGATGCAATACCTCATGGTTCCATTTTGGATGACAGAAAAATCCGCAGGACTGAACCAATGACGCCACTACGCAGAACCATTGCAAGAAGAATGACACAAAGCTCCCAGAATCCTCATATCACCATGATTACAGAGATTGACATGACCGAGGTTGCGATTCTCAGAGAAGAACTCAATAGGCGAGTCGAAAAGACTCATGGACTAAGAGTTTCGTTTAATGATATCATTGTCAAGGCAGTTGCAGATACACTGGAAAAATTCCCCAAATTCAATGCAACTCTATCAGGCAATGACCTCGTCTTGTTTGATGATATTAATGTAGGCGTGGCAATGGCAACAGACCAAGGATTGATTGTAGTTACGGTGAGGAACGCAAATAGGAAGTCAATAACTGAGATAGCTATCGAAACAAAGGAAAAGGGAAAGAAGGCGAAGAATAATGAACTCACACCGGAAGAGCTAACTGGAAGTACATTTACAGTGTCAAACTTGGGACCATTTCAGGTGGATCTATTTATCCCTGTCATCAACCCTCCGGAAACAGCTATACTGGCGCTTGGACAGATAAAGAAACAGCCAGTTGTGATAGATGATGCGATTGCAGTCAGGTCCATGATGATGGCTAGCTGTGCAGTAGACCACAGAGTGCTAGATGGTGCACCAGCAGGACAATTCCTCTCATCTTTGAAGGATACTCTTGAGAATCCCTTCATGATGAAGATGTAATGCAAAAATAGCATTTCACAGCATTTGTCAATGGAAAAAAAACAATATCAGCGTTCATGCAATCGATAACTTAGTGATACTGTATGCTGAAGGCGAAGAAATGTCCAAACTGTGGGAGTACGAGTATTGTTGGACCCCATCTCCTTGAAAGATTGGCGGTGGCGATAGACCTCCCAGGCTTTTACACGGCAACCCTTACTGCTCTCTCTTGCACCGATTGTGGATACACTGAACTCTATAGCGATTGTGATGGACTTGCGAACCTCAGGAGGCTGGTAAAACCACTATCAGATGAAGAAGCAGATGCTCAAGTCATCTGTTCACGATGTGGAGAAGCTGCAAAACCTGGAATGAGGTTCTGCCCGAGGTGCAAGACTCTTCTGGACTCTATATAGTTTATCCTTCTCCGTGCTAAAAATGCCAACTGCCAAGTCTTATGTGCCCTTGCGATAAGTCATGTCATGAAGTACTATGATTCACTCAAAGCAATGTCCGAAATGCGGGAGCAAGAATATTGCGGGACCACACAAAATGCAGGGCGATACATATGTGAGAATAGATCTGCCCGGATTATCGACAGCAACACTTGAGACCTTCACTTGTGTAGATTGTGGATACACTGAGATGTACGCTGATGAGATCGGACTTAGTAACATTAGAAGAGTTGGAAGATTTGTCCTGAATACGCCGACAGAGGACACCAGATCCTGCCCCTACTGTGGAACAATGGTACGTCCCGGAGTTCAGTTCTGCCCAGAATGTGGTAATAATATCTAAACCCAATTGCGTCTGGCGAACAAATGATCAGGAAGAACCAAGGGGGCTTTAAATCCTAGGACCCACACTTCATCATGCACGTATCATTCGTGTCAAGCCTCGAAATACGACATCTGCTCCGCCTCACTTGTTGCTCTGGGGCATTCGGCCGGTGGCGAGCAACAATCATTTGCTGCCGGCACACATCATTAATTTCACATACTCCATCTACAACATATTAATCAGAGAAGATAGCCAGCAAGACACCATGTCTTGGCGGTTATTGATTGAAGATAATCTGGATGTCTATGCGAACCTATCTCTAGATGAAGCAATTGCCAAGACTGATTTAGGTGAGAAAAAGACACTCAACACAGTTCGATTTTGGCAATCACGTCGTGCAGTCGTCATTGGGAGGTTTCAATGCATCCACAAAGAGGCGGACTTGAACTATTGTCAGGAAAATGATATCTCTATTGCGCGAAGGTTTACTGGTGGAGGTGCAGTCTATCATGATGTAGGTAACCTGAATTTCTCACTTCGCCTGCATCAATCACATAACTACGTACCAAGAGGTTTGAAGGAACTCTATCAGGTCTTCATCGGTATTGTCACAAAGAGCCTGAACTCACTCGATATTCCAGCCAAATTTGATCCTATTGGCTCATGTATCAGAATCAATGATAAGAAAATCTCTGGTACTGCGGGTTGGATTAAACAAGGTATTTCATTTATTCATGGCACATTGCTTGTAGATGCAGACTTAGACATGCTTCAGAGATGTCTTAGTCCACCGGAATCACAACAAGTCTATCTAAGGGATCGAACAAGAATTCGTTGTATGGAAAGCAAGCGGGATACTGTTACTAACATCATGAATGAAGTAGAAAACGGTCTTACTCAGGACGAGATTCGAGCTGCAATCATCGAAAACCTTGAAGCACTTGTTGGCGTGGAGATAGAAAAGGGGCATCTGACCGCTGAGGAGAAAAATACTGCACAGGCTTTATATGACTCACAATATACCAAACCCGCATGGAACTTAGGAACACCAGCTGAGTTCACACAATAACCGAGGAACAGTATCATGACAGATGACGTTGAAAAGACTTTGAAGAGCTTCATGAAACATTTCGGTGCTTTAAACAGAGACATCCCTGAGACACGAAATGCCTTCACAGATCTGCAGAAAACCGTACATAAAGACGGAGCTCTTTCTGCAAAATTCAAAGAGATCATCTGTATCGTCGCATCTATCCTATCACCTTGTGAGGAATGTATGGTCTATCACACCAAGCAGGCACTTACTCTTGGTGCAACACGCGAAGAAATCATGGAAGCGTGTTCAGTTGCCATTGTTATGGGCGGTGGACCAGCAGCTTCTCATGTATCTGTTGTTCAGGATAGTCTTGATGCATGGGCACCAAGATAGTAATATTATTCGAATTCTGTGAACAGTACTTTGATGGCTTTCTGATTCTCCATCAAGGCAAATCCCTCTTCCCATTGGTCAAGAGCGATTCTATGTGTGATCAATGGAGCTACATCCACCTTCTTAGACGCCATTAGACGCAGTGTGGTAACCCATGATGATGGAAGTGTCCCCCAAGTTCCTGACATTGTCAGTTCTTTTACTGCCATTGCATCGAGATCAACATCTAGAGGTCTTCCACGAATGCCAAGTAGCGTGATATGTCCAGCTACTTTTACAAAATCGAGTGCTTGGTTGCATGCAATACAGGCTCCTGAAGCTTCTATAACCACGTCAGCACCACGGTTGTCAGTTTCCTGTCGGATAGTCTTGACAGGGTCTGTGTCAACTTGGACATCGAGGGTCATATCGATTCCAAGTTTCTTTGCGATGTCAAATCGCCATTGATCAGCAGAAACACCTGTGATTATCACTTTGCCTGCACCCATCGCTTTAGCAACCTGAGCAGAGAGAAGACCCATTGTTCCTGGACCTTGTACAACGACCACATCTCCTGGCACTATTGGAGATTTGTCAATAACAGCATGAACAACACAAGCAGTTGGCTCTGCGAGCGCAGCTTCCTCAAGGGTCACGCCTGGTGGTATTTTATGGATTATATACTCTGGTACAGTCAAGTACTTCGCAAATGCACCATTGGCCAAAGAAGTCCCAAGAATTCGTTTTTTCTCAGAAGTGCACCGATTCATGTGACCTGTCTTGCACTGATAGCATTTCCCGCAGTATGCTGTTGCTGGAGATACTACAGAATCACCAATACTTATCTCTGTAACCTCAGGTCCGACTTCTACAACTCTTCCAGCGTATTCATGTCCAAGCACAACTGGAGGAGTATAGAATGTCTGATTATGTTTAATGTGAATATCAGTGCCACAGATTCCTGCCGCAGCAACTTCAATCTTGACCTCATCTTTCTTTGGATTAGGATCACTGATTTCTTTTAATTCTAGATATCCAGGACCTCTAGCAGTCTTCATCAATGCTCTCACAGTCTGTGACCTCAGTTGGGAAGTATATGATGGGTTATAGAATCTTATGGATGCGTTCGAATATCAGCACCCTTCGCGTTCCAAGGAGTTGAAGAACTGTGGAGGTTCATCACCCTCATCGAGTGATCTTACTCGAAAACCTGTACCTTGTTCATCGCGAAGCTTACTCGCAGTCTGAGCTCCAACAAAGCGTTTTCTAACGTTTGCCTCTTTCCCTAGCCAAAGATACACGTTCTTGTTTTCATCATCAATGACACAAATCACGCGCTCAGATGTCAGTCCATTTCGTGTAATGCACACTGATTCAGATGTTCCATCTTCACACATTTCTAAGGCGTTGGCCATGATATTCTCCTCGAGCATGTAGTCGTGTAAATGGCACCCAGTAGGCAGTGGATCCTGAGTAATTTCAGAATGTATCTAGTGAAATACTTTACCCATGAAGACGTATATATTCTACTAGGATATCTCAGGAAAACTACTGGACTAAGAGTGTAGGTATTACCTTGGTGCCGCAAAGTAGAATTTTCAAATCCGCTCGAAGGTTGCTCTCAGAGTACTACCGCAATATGTGCACTTTGCCTCCAATGGGCCAACCCAGTCAATTCCTTCTTGGGAGATAGCTGCTCCACATGATGGACACCGCTCTGGAAGGCGTACCGTGGTCATTTCGGAGCCATCTGACCTTGTCTGCCCACGATATCGTTCGGGAATGACAAAAGCTGGTGCCTCCATAGAGAATCCGCGTGCTACGTCTCCAGCTACACGAGCCCCGCTACGACAGACTGTCACGACAATTATGATAGCGAACACAACAAATATGATAGGAATAATGACGAACATCATTCCAAACATGTTGAAAATCGATTCGAAGGGGTCCCACATTAGCACTTTATATTTGCCTCACACTGTAGTATTTCGTATCCAGCCAGAGTGTGATACCTTATATCTTTTTTACATCACTGTTTCTATCTAGCCTCTTCCATGCCTGCTCGAAGCGATGCCGCCGTTCTGAAGAATATCAGACTTATCGCAAGCATTCCAAGACCGAAAGCTATACCAAAGGTTGTTGGATAGATATAGTCAGACATAATCCAGCCCAGGTAGACAAATAGAAGACCAATACCACCGCCCACAACAAGATGTAACAGACCACTAAGTAAAGTCATTGCTCTGAAAGCCATCTTTCTAGGAAACGTGAGATGTACGATTCGACCTGAGGCTCCATCAACCAGGGCGTTGTAGGTTCTCACATTATAGGTATATTTGATATGCCATATAGGGACGCTGATTAGGAACACAGCGGGTGTCTGCAAATCACTTTTCATTTCCTTGATTGAGTCAACTTCTTTCAGCGCTTCTTCGTCAAGGGCATTCTTCATAATAGCAGCTGCTTTCTCGATCGCTTCCTTCTGTTCCATTTGAACAGGCTTAGTAGAACCGTATACCTCAGCAATCTTGTCCTTATTGAAGAATTCTTTTCGCCTTGTTGGAATCACATATTCAAGAAGAGCTTTAGGTGTTTCTGGATTTGCAGGGATGAAGATATCTCTCTCAAAATCAATGTGACCAGTTTCTGTGATTTTGTTCCATTTCAATGATGTCCGTGTATCATCGCCCTTGAAATCTGGTTTCTTCTGAATCCCTGTATAATTAGCTCTTGCCTCCACCTCAACAACCCAAAATGGCCAGAAGATTATCTTACTATCCTTGATCTGAGCATTCTCCAGACCTTTTGGAGCTCCAAGTTGTTTCATTGCCCAACTTAACATCTTCTCCCTCGCTTCTTCCAATCCGAACTGCAGCCTCATCATGTAGTTTTCTTTTAGAATCGTGCCAGTCCGGGTCTGAATCGTCGTGTTGCAATAGGAACATACAACTGTACTACTCTGGGCGGGTACTTCGACCATTGCATCACAGTTGGGACATTTAATTCCACTCAACGTACCTTACCCCCCAGACGTTTAATTGCTCCGTCCAAAGAAAAGTCATCCTTACGCTCCTCACCTTTCGAGTTCACTTGGACCTCATACTTCAGTGAACCACCAACTGTTATGATTGAACCAACCCAGAGAACACAGGAGATGGCTATCACAGCCAATGGAATCATCCATAGGTCTCCAACATCTGAATTAGCATGGAGAAAGACTATGAGGATGTAGGGAAGTACTTGAAAGAGTGCACTAGCTGATATTAACAGAGAGATGCTCACGAGCCATTTCTTTAGTCTATACCTTTTTGTTACAGGAAGTTCTCCCAAGAGTACTGCTCCTGTTGCACCAGATACAGCGACTCTGAACGTTCCCTTCTGGTATGAATAACGCACAAGCCAGTAGGGAGCATGTGTATACACACATGACTCAGGAGTGATCTCTAGATGATGATCAAGTAATTTGTCCATCTTTTTTAGCAGTTCAACACGCTCGCGGTCTTTCTTATTCCTCTGTCCGCGTTTGATTGCATCCTCATCACTGATTTCGGAGTTGAGCACTGGAGCTTTATCGGTCATTTCAATAGAGAAGTCCTGAGTTTTTGTATCTTATAATGAAGAGAGAAACTCATCGATGCCAAAGGTAGCTGCGTGTCTTCGAGCAATGACCCACTCGATCATACTCCCGGAGTCGCGATTCTCAAACCTACGATATTTCCTTGAGTTGCCAGAACCTTCTGTTTTGTATCCGAAGTGATAAGAGTTGAATTTGCCTTCCAAACGAAAAGCAGGAATCCATTGTAGTCTTGGTCCTTCCAAATCGATATTGTTTACGACCCCTCTACCTACTGTTTTCTTTGCTGCAAATTCTAACCAGTTCATTACTGTGGTCTTTATAGTACTCTTGTCTAGTTTGTTCGGAAGAAGGAAATGACGAATCTCTTTTCCTCCAATAGTGAATGTAAAACCACAATATGGGCACGTAGCAATAACATCGTCAGCCCCAAGAGGGTAAGGTGCATTGCATTTCTCACATCGGTATTGAGTAATTGTGGCAGGCTTGTTCGTCATCGGAAGTATCTCTCTATAATTTCCTTTACGATGATGAGCGCGAATATAATTGGCGTGCAATACTCAAGCTCACTACGACCACGCAGCTCAATATCCAGCTTCGGAACTTATAAAAGATTCACAGATTAGACAACAGAGGCAGTTGGAGGCCAAAAAAATGCAGATACCTACATTTCTCCTAAGAAAACTCTACATCAAGGGAAGCCTTGAGAATGTCGAGGATGGTTTCACATTCAAATTAAAGAACTCGATATCATCAGGCACAGCAATTAGTATTGAACCCATCAAAGTGAATGGGAATGAATACCCACTTGATGCTACAATTATCAGCTCTGCTGATGGTCAAATCACAGGTAGCGAGATTTCTGAGGGAAACTCGTTTCCAATAAAAGTCGGTCTTGATATCTCAATCCATGTTAAGGGCAATGCTCTTCCGGAAGGAGAACACACCATAGATATATCATTGACGACGAAAGAAGTTGGCAAACTAGCTTTTGATGTCAAGGATTCAATCTAGAGTCAAATCGATATTGCAGAGGACACTAGTCTTCTGCAGTCTATATTATTAAGCCCTCTACATTAGAGACAAGAGTAGTAACACAAGAATCAGTGAGGGTAGAATTATGCACATCGATGCAACCAGAATGTTGCCTACCCTTTGACCTCTTGGTTCTACAAACGGACACATGAGATTCTCAGAATTTGTTTCTTGAAGTGTTATACTCGTCTCAGCTGAGTTGTCACTGGACATCCCGATTCAATCATTAAAATAACCATCCCCTTTTGATACTTCTGGCATCTCCAGAGAGAAGGACAATAGTTTTCTGTGATTGTAGCATCTTTGTATCGGTGGAAAGTATGTATGTAAAGATACGCCAGGATGGGTCCCTAGGTATCGGCCGCGGTACAGAGGGAGATGCAGAGATCACCATGGGTTTTGGCGAAGCTCATATGATCGCTGCTGCACTTGAGAAACTCGCTCAAACAGCACGAAACCATAAGCAAACCTATCTTAAGACCACTAATGTGGGTGGAGGAAACAAGATCGATTTTGTGCGTGCTGATGACGGAACAATTACTATCTCAGGAGATAGGCAGACATACACCTGCACAGAACCTGAGATACGAGAGCTTGCGACAAAACTAAGGCATCTGCCGCCGGTCGAAGTGGCGCCGCCATCGGATTATGTGAAAAAGATAGGCCCAACGGGCGGGGTCTGCTTGCTTTTGACAAATGCTGGAACCTCTATACGACTACGACTTCCGGAGGCTGCACTCCTAAAGACTGCAGTCCGTAGCAGTATCGATTCACGCTACTATGATGAAATCATCATGGTGGGACAGAAGCGGTTTGTTGTTACAAGAACAAGTGATCTCAAATGGCAAATTCAAGGCGAGGAGGGTGTTGTGAAATTCACTGCCTATGAGATTGAGGCTCTCGTAGCAGGACTGCATAATGGTATCTTAGATGTACTGATGGACCTTGTCAAAAGCTTTGGTAGTGATGATATTTCGGATATCAGAATTAAGAGTGTGCTACAGAGAATCGAACAAGAAACCGAGAAAGCCTTTGGAGAAGACAAGAGCCACAAGGGCGTTGTCAAGGAGCTTACAAAGAGAACTAGGAGTATCATCGGTATAGGAGAATTTGCAGATGAGAGAGCAACACGGTTCATCGATATGTGCAAGTATGTCTATAGCAAGTTGGATACAAAGTACATGGAGAGAGTATTCGACCTGTTTGCCTCATCGTTTGTCACTGAGGGTTAAAAAAAAGAAGCTAAGCAAGTTTCTCTCCCTTGGACTCAATGACCGCAATAGACCAGGGATAACGACTCAGTATCCGATCCATTAGTCTCTTAATCTTACGTTCCTCAGATGTTCCTGCGTAGGCAAGCAGAGCAACGAGACCGCCTCGTGTTCGCTTGAACTTTTGGTACATCGTCTTTGTAGTATTAATCGAGTCACACACAATCATAAGATCAGCATGAGGAATGTCAAGGTCACGTTCGCCTACAGGTGACATGACTAGAACCCTTTGGTCCTCATTTTCTCTGAAGGATTTGAGAATCTCGCCTTTATCACGAGTCTGTCCCGAAATTGTTAGGACAGGGAGACCTGATTTCTCTAAGACATTCTTAATTTGGGAAACCATCTCAAGGTAGGAGGTTAGGACAAGAGTTTTCCTATGTTCGATTGCCAACTTCAATACACGGGTTGTCTTGGATGATATCACGGGGAGTGTTCGTCTCAAGTCGCTGATGTTGAAATAATGTTTCAGATAGTCTCCATAAAACATGCGTAGAAACTGTCTAGAAGGCATGGCAAAAACATACTTTCTCAGCATTAAGAGCCCAGAGTACCTTCCTTTCAATTCCTCGGTGATTGGAAGTCGTTCAAGAAGAAGATGAACTCTTCGGGAATCTCCATCAACCAATTCGAGATTGTCGTCTTCCGCAAGCTCGTTCATTATCTCGGCTCTCGTGTTACGGATCAGCTCATCCAATACCTTTGAAATCGAACGTATCTTTGGGTCTGTGATGGAGCTCACGGTGAGAAGCGTCGGTTCAAGAAAGTCTTCAACATCTGTACCATATAGATCAGCCATAGTTATGAGAACTGCGCCAGGTATATACTCCTGTAGGGTAGTTAGCTCATCACGAATTTCTATCTGTTCTTTAGTGAACACAGCATGATCATCTCTCAGGGTTCCACTCATACCAATGATCCACTTTCCTTTCAGATACGTGAGGAGCGTTGGCCATGGAAACACTAGGGCTGTTCTTCCACTAGCACGACGAACAAGTGTATCCACCTCATTGATGAGTACAATCCTAAACCGATCGAACAAAGTTGCATCTTTTTGAAACATGCTTGTTAGAACCTGTGGGGTTGCCACAATTACGCGTTTCTCACGAAGATTGTAGACTCTATGCCCAGATTGGACGCGTGAAGAGAGCTCTCCAAGATCATCTTCAAGCCCACCGTACTCGCCTTTGAGGTAATCCACTGTTTCTACTAGTGAGGAAGAAGAATGTACAATAATTAAGATCCCTGTTTCGGGAAAATTCTTTGCAACAATTTGATGTGTGATGAATCTTTTTCCAAGTCCACAGTCCAACTCGAGAAGAAGAGGTGTGCCCTTCAGCTCACTGACCCTATCAAGAATATAGGATTGATAGCCGCGAGGTGTATACTTGGGTTTTGGCTCTGACATCACACCATCATCTGTCTATTGAGTTATGAACCCATCTGAATTCCCTTAAGAGTTGGCCTAAAACTGCTTGAAGACTTTCGCAAGTGAAGGCCCCTTCACATGCATGTCAAACTCAAAGAAATGACCAAATGGAACCATATTCACCTCAAAGCCCTGTTGATGGAGTTTTACAGCGACATCGTCAATCAGGACAGCTGCAAAATCAGGCTCTGCTTTATTCTCATCAAGATGGGCAAATGAATGAAGTATGACTCTATTACATGAAACTTTTTGAGAGAGCCACCTGATGTTCTTAACCATCTTACGCAGTACACTTGTACGGTTTGCCATATCATTAGCTTCAGAGTGTATCCAGACGAGTACAGATTCCCCAAGTTGGGTCTTTTCTTCTTCAGATTCATTCTGACGAAACCAAAAGCTCTCAAGGTGAAACATGAGTAGCCTCATGGACAAATCACCGTTTTCATCAATCAAACAATGAATATGGATTCATCGTTTTCCTACAGGCGTTCACCATTCCCTGGCATATCCGCTTCATCCTCAGCAGTAAGTTGAGTCGGTCCCCCAATGGGCTGATGGATAATCTCGGCTTCAGCTCTAGACTTTCGTGGTATTGCCTTACCATGGACCCAAATTGTATTTGGAGGGATTATTGTGTCCTTAGGTACTACAGTGTTGGCACCTACAATCACATTGTCGCCAATGTCAGCGCCGGGGAGAATAACTGCGTTCGCTCCTACTGTGACGTTGTTGCCCAATCGCACTGTTTTGAGGTACAGACGTCTTCCCTCGTACACATGACCACTGAGGATAGCATCATAGCCAAAGAAGCAGTTGTCACCAATGATCGTTCGTTCAGGATTGAATAGCCGTCCATTGCCAACTACAGTGTTCTTTCCAATCTTTGTGCCAAAGGCTTGGTGTCGGGGTTTTGTGTCTAGGAATACAGAGAAGAACCCAGCAAAGTAGGGAAAGAGGACATAGTAGACCTCATAATATTCGTAAAGCAACCAAGCTTCAGATTGAGCTTCATAGTAGCCATCCTCAAGAAAGGGGATGCCTCTCCTCGAGAGCTTGAGCATACCAAGTAAGAATCCTAGAAATACAGCATAGCATGTCAGACCAACAGGTACGAAGAGGACAAAGACCCAGAAGTATTGAATCACAAGAGGGTCGAAGGTTCCTTGAAGGAGGGGTAATGCTGCTTCATAGAGTGTATAGAATGGAAAGCCAAGACTGTTCATGAAGTTTGTAAAATGTAGTAGAAAGAATCCGAAAAACAGAATTGCAGGGATTGCTGCAATTGTCAGACTCAACATAATAGAGAGTACCATGTAGACTGAGTATCCAAGTGATCTGGCTTTCATAAATTACACTCCGGGTATTTCTCGTTTATCTGGGTTAGTATTATATTTTGTTAAATGTCAAAGAAATATTTTGAGTGAAACAGACCACTTAGAAAGAGATATAGAGAGTACTTTGAAAGCGGGCGGTAATCTCAACAGGTGAATTTGCTATGGGTTACGACATGATTGTGGCAGGTACAGGTCCAGCAGGGCTCATGACAGCGGAGCGTGCTTCCATGTACGGACTGAAGACATTGGTATTGGAGAAGCGCGCAGCTGTGACGGACTCTCTTATGGGCGAGCTTGTCACAGATAAGGCTCTGAACTTATTGAGAGTGAAACCAGACTCGGAATATATTGGTAATAAGTTCACTTCTATCGTGGGAGAGAGCCTTGATACAGGGTCAAACATAGTAGTGGATAGAACCCTACTTGGTAACTCATACTTGTTCGATGAAGACAAATGCCAGGAACTGATGCGTGATAGAGCTCTTGCGGATGGAGCAGAGTTTAGATATAGGGCGAGGGTGAAATCAGTCATCAAAGAGAACGATTCAGTCGTTGGTGTCAAATACGGTAACGACCAAGAAGTCAAGGCGGGTCTTACTGTGGGGGCTGATGGTTCTTTCAGTAGGGTTTCTGAAACAGCAGGATTCACACACCCCAAGTGGCTTCTTAGCTATGGGTATCGGTTCAAGCTCATGAACTGCAAGAATGTCGATCCAAACGTCGCTTACTTTTTCGTTGGTAAGGACGTGGGCCTTGGATATTTGTGGTTGTATCCACGCTCAGAAACAGAGATGAATCTTGGGATTGGAAGAGTACCTTCCTCAAAGGAGAATTGGAGTAGGCTACCCCCAATGCAGGATGTACTTAGGAAATATATGAAGAGGCATCCGGAAACAGAGAACGCAAAGATTGCTGCAGTCAATGGTGGGGTTGTCCCGTGCGCAGGAATTATACCAAGGTTCACTGATGCTGGTGTTGCACTCTGCGGAAACGCTGCAGGTCAGGTCTCTTCAATAGTAGGAGGCGGTGTAACCACATGTCTTCATGCAGGGCAAGTTCTTGCTAAACATGCGAAACGAATGGTTGACTCTGGAGACTTCTCGAGGAAAAGTGTACAACTCTATGAGAAGGACTATAGAAGGTCAAAGCTTGCATCCAATATTACCAATACTGGACGAGGAATGTGGGCAGTTTCTAAATTCTCAATGCTCAACGACCCGATTGCGGCTGCAGAAATAGTGCTTGATCAGCTAGATGCAAAGACACTGAATGAGCTCATTCAAGGTCATGCGAGCGTTGCAACTTATATGACCCTCATGACAGATTTCTTGCCGATGGTCGCAAAAATCGGAGTGGGATATCTCAAGGCAATCGCCATGACAGGCCTCTAAATCAGAAGAAGTGTGAAGCAGGGGACACCCCCCCGCGCCCACCTGCTTCGTGTACCGGATTTTCACCAGTTAGCCCTGTACCATGCCCGTTGTGGATTACCGTAAAGCCATCCACCCGGAGTAATGCAGCAAGCAGCTGCGAAGATTCATAGCATCAATTGTACTTAAATATCACTTGTTTGTCAACAGACATCAAGTTAGTAACTTGATGAAATGGCTTGCTACTCAATACTGAGTGGGGAAGTTAGTCTATGCTCAAAAACAATGAATTTACCAAAGCACTAAGTCTGTGTGGATTTCTTTCAGGAGAGAAACAAGAGTCACGACTTCTAAACGCTCTCAGAGTGATATTGACACTTCAGATGGATCCGCCTATACCCCTCACTTTCTCACAGATCTACGAAGAAATCGAGAAGGAAGATCCAAGCACTAGACTAACAAAGGCATGGATTCACAAAGTGCTGAAAGCGCTCATTGATGCGCAGCTGATACGGGTAGACAATCCAGCAGCTCACCGAAAGAGGTACATTGCTGATGTGAATACGGTGATGGCGGGTCTCGAACAGATAAAGAGTCAAAGAGTGAAACAACTAGAAACACAGAGTCAAGAAACGCATGAGACCCTTGAAGAGGTGAGCACCCTCGATTGTGGCAAGCTGGCTCAGGATTTTGTCAAAGACATCACAGGACGGCAACAAGAGATTAGTTCTCGCGTCGTAAGAGGAGTTGATGCACTACATAGAGTCCTTAGATACAACATGCTCGATTTGGCAAAAAAGGGAGATGTCATTCGAGCAACTTTACTTTGGGCTGGGCCTTGGATTGATTCGACTGCAGGAGAACGAATATTGAGATTCTTTGAAGCAGCGGAGAGAGGTGTTGAAATTCGCTATCTTATCACTGCAGAAATATTCAGATTAGAAAACGAGCAGGAAAAAAGAACGAATTTGCAGGCGATGGTGGGCTTGTTTCAAAAATTAATCGAAATGAGAGCACGAGGCAAGAAGTTCGATGCACGTTTCTATCTTGGACCGAAGACATACAATCAGATTTCACTGAACAGAGAAAGCATGGCTTTGATTATTACAGAAAATCCCGTTACTGCCACATGGATTACTAAACGGTTCAATCCAGACTTGATTGATAACGCAGTGAGATCATTTGATAGAGACTGGAAGAAGGCAAAATCTGTCTTTGACCTCACGCCAGAAGAAATGGCTGCAATGGGAGGAGTTCCAGGTGGTGTCATGAGTCAATTAGTAAATTCTAAAAGTAAGGAAGAAATAGGTAATAGTTGAAGGGAGCACAGAGGGCAGCAACAATGCAAAAGATGTGGGATGTTCTAGAAACCATTGATTTGGATTTGAATAGGAAGGATATGATTGTCCTTGGTGCACTTCTAAAGGCACAAAGTGAGCCAACGGCATTCGTTGATTTTGATTCCCTTAGAGAGCAACTAACAAAAGATGAAGGGGGAAAAAAGGGTAAGGACTCACTCATTTATCGCAGTCTATCATGGCTTGAGCAAGCGGGATTGATTCAGGTTGATAGAAGTGGGCATAAGCACGGATACAACTCAAACGTTGGGATGATGCACAAAGTCTTGAAGCAGAGAATGAAAGCTAGGTCATCAGAGCTTTTGAAGGAGACTAAAGCAATTGATGCCGAGATTCAGATGATGTCCGAAATAAATACGGATTCACTTGCTGCAGACATCATAGTACTGGCAGCGGGTACGCAACTAGTAGAAAGACCTATCTTCGCACAGGGATGGGAGAATATATTGAAGCTCCTCGATGATAAGGTCTACAAAAACCTCAAGAAGAATGATATCATCAGATTCACATTGGAATGGTATGATCGACCCGAGGAATTGGAAAAGCCCAGGGTGGATAAAATTGAGGAGATGATGAAGAGGGGAGTAGAAGTACGGGGACTAGAACACAGAAAACTGGAGAAAACGAGTTTCAAGAGATTCGCTCAAAGAATTGAGGTCTTTCATCAGAAAGGTTACAAAGCTGGTTTTCGAGTGTGTTTAAGAAAGGATTCAACATATCAATTCGTTGGACGTAATTCTGAAGGGATTCTACTCATTGTTTCAGAGAATCCACTATCTGTAACATGGCTCCCCAGGAGTGCAAATCCAGAGTTGGTTGATAATGCAATTCAGAGCTTTGACAACGACTATCTTAAGGGAGCTGACTTCTCAACGTTTGGAGTGTGAGGATGGATGACAAGGAGTAAGTCTGCTGAGATCTTGGCAAGGCTTGGTGTAGATTTGAATTCAGGTCAGATGATGGTCTTCAAAGCAATCATCACTGCGGCAGGAGGACTCTCCAAATCTGTTACCTATAAAGAAGTGGCTGATGCAATAAAGATAGGTGCTGATAAAATATATTCCAAGGCCTACGTTTATCGACAATTAAACAGCTTAGAAGAAGAGGGATTCATCATTGTAGATGCAATCCAACATCCGCAGCGGTATGGTATTTCAGAATCTGCACTGTCTACTGCTTTGAAGAGAAAGAGCCAACATTCGCTCTCAAAGCTCTTGTCAAAACGACAAGAAATTACCACACAGTTAAATCTCCTAGAAACTGCAAATCCCGAGGAAGTGGCAATCACCGCCTACAACAACCTTGTCGGAATCTCGCCCATTGGCGAATCAACAATTATTGAGGGAATTGAGAATGTAAGGAGTACAGTGATCAGGGAGTTTGCTGATGGAGCCAAGTCAGGAGACTATGTCAGAGTCCTAGCTCCAGCCAGTACCCTAGCAGATGGCCTTGGGCCAGGTGGGATGACAGAACTTCGCATTATGCAAGGGGCATTAAAGGGTGTAAAGGTACATGGGATACTGACACCACTTCAACATCAAGAGATGAGCACTCAGCTGATTGCAGGTTTCCTCAAGACGCTTTCAGGACCTTTTATGGAGGCTGTCAGTACAGGAAATGTCAATGTCAAACTCGCAAAGGAGCCTGTTCAGACATATAGGATGGTCAGCCTCAACAATGAAAAGATGCTCCTTTATCTTACCCATGCAAAAGAATCGGATGTGGCAGCATTGATTCATAGAGGAAACAATGCTGGACTCATAGATGATGCAGTTTCAACCTTCGACAAACTATGGGAGAATGGCCTAGACGTTGTTGAAGTTATAACAGAAATGATGGGCTCTAGCAAGAAGTGATTACTCTATCACCCATGCTTTGTCATTTGAGAGTGTCTGAAAGATATCATCACAGACAGCCTGAAAATCCTCATAGAGCCCATACTCTCCACCTGCTGCATAAGGATGACCGCCACCATTGAAGAGCTTCGCAGCCATATTGCACATAACGGTTTCTTTACCTCGACGGATTCCAAGCATGCCCCCTTGACTTAGCATTAAGAGCAGATCTGCAACTTCAAGATTTTCCCCATCTACCTTAAGATTCTCAGGATCAGAGGCAAATGTACCCATGTCTGTTGATGTCAAGCCGCTGGGAATCTCAACTACTCGCACAAGTCGATTGTGTAGAACATGATCACTATGACCAGCGAGAGCCTTTCGCATTTTCTTTGCCTTCTCCTTTCGATAATGATCCACGCGTTTTTCTAGGAGTTGATCTTTGAACTTTTGACTGACACTATCCCAAACCCCTTCAAGTCCATTTTCTGCAAGTTTGGAGAGGACAGGATGGAGTGCATCTATAACCTCTTCGCGTCTGTCAATTGCACCAAACCTAAGAACTGACACCGCATCTGTGAGTGCTGTAGCTGCAGGAATATCTCTGAGATTGAAGTCTGTATCGTGAGCTATCATCGCTAGTTCGGCAGAGATATCATCACGCGGCATGAGGACCTTTTGTGCTATTTCAGCAGCGCAGTAGTCATGATTTATCTTCAATACTGGATTATTTGGGAGTGAGAGGATGGCTTTGATTGACTTTTCGGACCACTGATGATGATCAAGCCAAACTACACGGCAGCCTTGGGATATTGCTCTTGTCAGGCTCTTGATTATAACATCTTGAGTTGTCTCATCCATACCTAGATCGGTTATCACAATCAATGTTTCACGTCGTGAAGCTACACTTGAGAAGACTTGTTCAAAAGCCCCATAGTCTGTAAGATTCACATTAAACTGAAGTCCTTTGGACATGGCATATCTCCACACGATAGCGGCTGAATTCAAACCATCAACGTCTTTATCATGAGAAATTGAAAGGAGTGAGTTTATCCTCTTTGGTTCTGCAGATTCATTGCTCTGTCCTTCAGACATTTTGTATTCATTCTATGGTTGTAAATGCCCCTTTTTTCTCTTCTGGAAAATACCTAAAAAATACGAAAGTGTTTTGTGATACTCCGTTAGAATGGAATAGTGATGAACGACTCGGAACGCAAGACTATGATGAGCGGTAACGAAGCGATTGCCCAAGGGGCTATAGAATCGAGTATTGGTTTCTGCGCATCTTATCCAGGGACTCCTTCTACTGAGATTACAACAT
>JAEOUM010000012.1 GCA_016839275.1 Candidatus Thorarchaeota archaeon | reverse complement strand
TTTTAGAAGAGCGATAGAACACCTGCAACAGCTACAAGAGCTGCATAAAGGAATAGAATGACTGACGCCAAGAGCATCTGCCGACCTATACGCGCAATTTTCCAAGCAGTTGTTATATTCCCGTCTTCAGTGTATCTATCTTTGTTTTCCAATGGTTGTCTGGCCATCATGCAACCACCGCCAATCAAGAGAACACCAACTTCTAGAAATGCCCCACCACCTGCAACACTTGATGCAATTGTGGGTGGTGCAAAAATTGCAGCTGCAAGTCCCACTACAAGATTTAGTATCATCAGAGCAGTAGCTAAGAAGAAACCACGCTCAAGATCTTGCATCAGCACTCAAGACAACTCCATCACAGCAGAACGCCTAAAACTATACCTATTATGAAAAGAAAAAGTCCAAGCAGGACTAATGGAAGGAAGATTGTTTGAAGAGAAGCGAGGAAGAGAGCTAAAATATCTTTACCATCAAGAGATGTTGTTGCTTGATCGTGGTCACCATATACAGACCAATCAAAATCCTGTTCTTTTGCTTCATTTTCTTGAAATTCTTTTTCATCATCTATTGACATATTTGTTCCTTCCATCAAAATATGTAATGCGAGCGCAGCCTAATAGACCTTCACTGACTGCGCTCACAAAACCACTCAATGTATTAGACCTCAGCCATTGAACCAGTATCAACAAGAAGTTCTTCCTTGTGTTTTAGATCTAGTTCTCCAGCATAGTGGCAAGCCACCATGTGCCCATTACCCATATCACGAAGCTCAGGAATTTCATCTTTGCAATGCTCTGTGGCAAAGCGACATCTGGGATGGAACCTACAGCCACTTGGAGGATTGATTGGACTTGGAACCTCGCCTGCAAGTATCTCTGCACGACCCCTTAGAGCAGGATTAGGAACGGGGACAGCAGACACCAACGCTGCAGAATATGGATGCATTGCATCATCGAAGATATCACCAGGTGTAAGCTCTACTATCTTACCAAGATACATCACTGCTACTCTATCAGACATGTGTTTTACGACGCTAAGGTTGTGGCTGATGAAGAGGTATGTAAGATCGAACTCTTCCTGCAAATCCTTCATCAGGTTCAGGGTCTGAGCCTGCACCGATACATCCGTGCTTGATGTGGGTTCATCCATGACAATGAATTTAGGTCGTAGTGCAAGAGCACGAGCAATACAAACTCGCTGCCTTTGGCCACCTGAGAACTCATGTGGAAATCTATTGAGATGATCTTCATTTAGACCAACTTTCTCTAGAAGTTCGAGAACCATGTTTCGCAAACGGTGACCACGAGCGATACCATTTACAAGCAATGGTTCACCTACGGCATTCTTGATTGTAAGTCGAGGATCAAGTGATGCCATAGGATCTTGGAACACGATACTCATATTTCGACGTAGCCGAAGTAGGTCGCCGCGTGACATCTTGGTGACATCTTCACCTTCAAAGAGAATCTCACCTGCAGTTGCTGGAAGTAGTCTAAGAATTGTGCGTCCGGTTGTGGTCTTGCCGCAACCTGATTCACCAACCAGGCCTAGGGTTTCTCCTTTATAGATATCAAAGGTGACGTCATCGACTGCTCGGACATATCCGAGTACCTTCCTAAATACTCCGCCACTCAGTGGGAAGAATTTCTTGAGGTGTTTGACTTCAATTAATTTCTCTGCACTTGCCATGTTATTTCTTCCTCCCAGCTTGTGAGCCTTGTGGATGCCAACATTCTATCCAATGTCCAGGTTTAATCTCCTCCCTAGGAGGACGTTCATTCTGGCAGTGTTCAGTAGCAAACTCACACCTAGGATGGAACCTGCAGCCTGTGGGGGGATTTATCAGATTAGGTACGGTACCCATGATCTGTGTTAACTTACCCACTTTCTCGGTTAGTTTAGGAATTGCCCTAAGAAGACCTTCAGTATAAGGATGGATAGGATCTGAGAACAGCTCCTCAGTATTTGTGTATTCGACAACCACTCCAGCGTACATCACAGCAACCTGTGTACAGGTTTCAGCCACGACTCCGAGATCGTGTGTGATGATAATGATTGAGGCATCAAGATCTGCTTTCAAATCATTAAGGAGTTTAAGCACTTGCGCTTGGACAGTAACATCAAGAGCAGTCGTCGCCTCATCAGCAATTAGTATCTTAGGATTGCAGGAGAGAGACATTGCAATAAGGGCTCTCTGCCGCATTCCTCCAGACAACTCGTGGGGGTACTGATTAGCAATCTCAGCTGCTGAGGGCATTCTAACCATGTTTAGCATCTCAACAGCCTTTCGCCTTGCTGCATTCTTGATCTCGGTACTGGTTGGTCTTGGTGGATTTGATAGTTGTGCCTGCAATTCATCGAGACGAGATGCTATCTCATCCGCTGTTTCACCTTCAGCAACCTTCAAAGCATCCTCCATCTCAGCAATCTTGTCTTGCAATATCTCAAGTGAGAGATCTTGGTGCAAGGAAATGACTTCTGCGATTTGGTCTCCAATCTTGAATACAGGATTTGGATATGTTGCGGGATCTTGGAACACAATAGCTATCTTGTTTCCACGAATCTTACGCATCACATCTTCTGATACCTTTAGGAGATCTATAGGAGTGCGTTCACCTTGTTCATTTTCATCCATGAATAGAACTTCACCTGCTTCGATTTTCCCAGGAGAATCCACAAGACGCATTATGGACTTGGCTGTAACACTCTTGCCACAACCGGTTTCCCCTACGAGGGCAAGAGTATCACCGCGTTTGACCTGAACCGTAACACCGTCAAGGGCTTTCACTACTCCTTCATAGGTGTAGAAGTTTGTCTTTAGACCGCGAACATCTAGGACCAGATTGGGATCCATTTGAATCTCGGTATCAATGTTATCATTAGTGTAGGTGTTATCATCTGTTGCCAAGTCTTAACGCCTCCGTAGTTTGGGATCCAAGATATCTCGCACGCCATCACCAACAAGATTGAATGAGAGCGCACACAGTAGAATCGCCATTCCTGGGTAGAACGTCACCCAGTAGGAAGTGAAGTGGTTCTGACCCTGTGATATCATTAATCCCCATTCTGCGGTTCCTGCCTCAGCGCCAAAGCCGATGAAGCTTAGACCAGCTGCAGTAAGAAGTACGCCACCCATATCGAGAGTTGCTTGAACAATAACTGGCTGAATCGTGTTTGGAAGAATATGGAAGATTAGAATTCTCATATCTGAAGCGCCAACTGAGCGAGCTGCTTCCACATAGAGTTTCTCTCGTTCAAGCAGAACTTGTCCTCTTACAAGCCGAGCGTAGGTCGGCCACCAGACTAACATAAGCGCTATACTGATGTTATCAAGATTCCTCTGACCAAGGGCTGCCACAATTGCCATTGCTAGAATAAGTCCTGGAAAGGCAAAGAACACGTCAGTGATTCTCATGACAACTTCGTCAACTGCACCACCAAAGTAACCTGCAGCTGCTCCAATGAAGGCACCACTAACTAATGCAACTGCGACGACGGAAATAGCAATTTTCAGGTCAATCTGGGTTGCCCAAATCACCATACTATACACATCGCCCCCATTCTGGTCAGTTCCCCAAATATGGGTGTCACTGGGAGGTCGGAGTGTTTCATACCAGCTTCTTTCAGTTGGCCCAAATGGAGTGATATATGGAGCAAGTATGGCAAGGAGCACATAGACGATGATTATGAAAACTCCTCCTATGACAAGAGGACTCCTTCGAATAAGGTACATCATATACCGTGTTTCCTTTGCTCGTGGTCCCATATCCTCTCTGAAGAGGTCCCACCAATATTCCTTGACAGATGGTACGAATAGTAGAACAAGCATCAGGAGGTTGAATAGGCTGGAATACACAAACACACCACCAGCAAGCAGTGTCAACACACTCATGATCAAATTCCCATAGATAACCCATGAGAACGCATAGGTCTCTAACTTTCGTACATCAAGTCCGATACGAACCAGAAGCAATCCAACAACAACCATTGGTATTGCTATCGTGAAGAAAGCTCCAAGCGCTCCAACCAAGGGAACTGAACCATCAACATATAGGTTGTAGGAATTTACAAATCCAAAGATTCCAGTACCCATACCAATCAATGCTACGATAATCTGAGCAATGGCAAACATGTTGATAGCTTTTGATGCTTCTTCTTCCGGTAGAATATCTTCTGAGATTGCTGCGGACCAAGTATCTCTTTGTGTCATTCGTTTTCATCCTCCTATCCATATCTGATCCTTGGGTCTAATGTCCCATAGATTAGGTCAACAACCAGATTAGCCCCTACAAATATGAATGCCACTATCAAAGTGAATGCATTGATGCTTGGGATATCAGATGTGAGGATAGCACGCGTCGACCATCTACCTAAACCCGGCCAGCTAAATATTGTTTCAGTAAGTACAGCACCGGTCATCAGTCCACCAAATGCAAGGCCAATTACAGTAACAGTGGGAATCATCGCATTTCTTAGTGCGTGTTTGTAGATGACTACTCTATCACGAAGACCTTTTGAACGAGCTAATGTGATATAGTCCTCTTTCAAGACCTCCAACATACTGGAACGCATCATCC
>JAEOUM010000036.1 GCA_016839275.1 Candidatus Thorarchaeota archaeon | reverse complement strand
ATCGCTTGCACGATCATGGGTTTGAAGCCCACGGAGCCAGACCACTAGCTCTGTAGAAGGCCAGTTATAACCTAAGAATCAGTTAATGGCGATATTATTAACAATCTAAATGTAACGGCTGATGATTTCTTGAGTTTCCCGTTTCCACTCAACGCTTTTCTTAGCCAGTTCAGAGGCAACAAATCCTGGAAGGGTTTCATCCTTGGGATGTGTTTCTATTTGTGATAACCAAGCAGAGGTTGTCAGAGTGATTGGATACACACCAGGATCGCCCTCAAGTGCCTTAATTATCATCTCTCTTCCGTGAGCTATTTGATAGTAGATATTAGTCATAGGAGCCTTGTTCAGAATCTCACGAACCATACGGTCCCAGCAGCTCTTTGCCATCAACGCTCTCCGAAGACGCCCACGATCCTCTTCTGGTAGGGATTGGTATTTGTTAATAGCATCCTTGATTGAGTCAATGAAGCCATTTACGTACGCTCCAAGTGCTACTTCATCCATACCTGCTGTATCAATCTCCAATGATGATTGTGCACCGTCTAGACGAATTGCTGCCATAGCATCTTCTCCTGCGATCTTTAGAGAGAAGCGAGCTGTGCCACTGAATTCTTGACCTTCGCCCTCACTATATTCTTCAAGGAGAACATTAGGCTTAGAGGCTATCATATACCAAGCAATGCGAAACACTGCTGCAGCCTCTTCGGAGCTGTATTTTATAGTTCGAGAAACCTTTGCTTGTTCTTCTGCTGCGGTCATTTGTCTTGCACTCCCTCAGGGTCTATTGATTATCTGCCAGCTTCCTTATCAAGTTTGGTTGTCGCAGTCACAACATCTTCAGGGCTCACTCCAATCGCTGCATTCATCACAATATAGCTATGAGGATATTTATCAACAGAAGAGCCGAAAGCTCCAGCATCAATAGCCCTTGGACCAGTGACTCGAGCATTATAGAGCCGAGCTCCAATCTCGTTAACATCAAGTCCGTTCATGGTTATAGCATAGGCTACAGGATTTTTGACATCAAGAATTCGTTGCTCATGATTGTCAGCAACTTTTTGAAGGTGCTCTTTGAGAAGTGCAAGATTCTCTACCTGTTGTTTTTGGAGGACCTTATACCTATCAAGACCTAGCGCCAGAAGAGCCGACAGTGTCTGTACTACGGGAGCTGCTGAAGCTCGACCTGCATAAGTATCAGCTGTCCATTCAATGATATTTGGTTTCGGAGAAACTACAATAGAACCTCCTACTGGAGCCATGAAGTTCTTGTCACTACTTTGGACAACTGCATCAACACGACCAGCATCAATAGCAGACCGTAGTTGTGCCATGACTTCCTGTGATTGAACACCATAGGCATTATTGACAATGTGAGGGGTATCATTGTCCGCACAAAGTCGTGCAATTGCCTTGATGGGATCAGACTCTCTTGGTGGAAAGAAGGTTGAAGTAGATAAGACTGCAGAGGACTTGGTCTTGGAAATGTGCTTCTCTAAATCACCCATATCGACTCTGACAGCATCATCTTCTATCAATGTTGATACCCGCACCTCCTCTAGTCCACTCAGAGCAATTCCTCGCCGGGGTGAGAGGTGATCAATTCGAGGGTATAGCACTCTCTGAACATGCAACTCTCTCCGCATAGCCCCTAGTACAAGACCAAGTGTCATTCCTGTAGACAGTGGAGTTACAATACCAGATTTCACATTACTTAATCCGAGCTTTCGAATAGCATCAAGTGCAATGGTATTGGCAATCTGCTGCATCAGAGTAGCGCCAGCGGCCTTCGGTTGAGGTGCATCAAGTTGACCACTTCTTCCAATTCCATGATTGAAACCTGCTGAAAGGGTACCGATGAATGGCGACGCGATTCGAGCTTCACGTTCACCTACTCGTGCAGCTTCTGGATCCTTATCGGTGTCCATTGACGAGAGAATCTGGACTAGTAACTCTAGCTGCGAATCTGTCATTGATTTGTCTGGGAAAACACGTCGATTCAAAACATCCCTAATCGGAGCCATCAGAGCATCAATAGTTGTTCGACCTCGGCGCGCAATGCTTTCGGGAATTGTTTTGTCCAAGATCCTGTCAATCTCATCATGGTCCAAAGTTATACTCCTCCTCTATAAACCGCTCATAGACGACTTCTTCATTATCTCCTATTGGAGTATCAAACTCTACGGAAACGACGCCTCTTGTTCCAAATGATGCCTTAATAATTCCGTCTACTCCACTTCTGGTCCTCGCTTGAAAGCCTATCAACTGCTCCGCAGCCTTCTTACTAGAAGCGAGTCCTTCAACAAGAATGTCTCCATCTCGAATGCGTTGGACTTTGCCCGTGCGGGACCTTCTCTTGTGCAAAAGAATACTATCTGGAATTTCAGAAATTGTGCCAGACCCTATAATCCTCATCTGAGTAGGAGGTAGGTCTGTCCTCAGAAGTAGAATCTTAGCTTGTACATCTATAGCCGCAGATTGCTGTAGTACTAGAGCTGCATCAAACTCATCCTCATCAATCGAATCCATTACAACTCGAAGACCTTTTTCCAGCTGAAAGGGGATAATCTGTCCTGTTAGAACCGGCATGCCCAAAGCAACACTCACAACCATTTTCTTTGTTATTTTTCCACGATATAATGGATTTGTGGCAATATGAACAATAAGACAATCAGAGGAAGGGACGCTCTTAGGAGAACATAGATAATTACCGCGAGTAATCAGTGAGTGCTCAACCTCAGGAATATTGATTCCGACACGATCTCCTGCTGCTGCGTCAGCCCGATTTTGGCTAAAGGTCTGAATGGAACGGGCTCTACTACTCACACCAAGTGGAGCGATTTCAATCAAATCTCCTTGCGCAACTTTTCCCCGAAGTATCGTACCAGTTGTCACGGTGCCATGTCCTTTAATCGGGAAACTGTGATCAATAGGCATTAGAAAAGGACTATCCTTATCACGGACTCTAGGGACAAGTACACTGAGAAGGGCTTTACGTAACTTGTCAATACCTACTCCTCTATGAGCGGACACCTGAACAAACGCCACGTTTTTGAAACCAGTATCCTCAATCACACTTCTCATCCGAGTTTCAACATTGTCAGCTTGTTGATTACTCACACTATCGATCTTAGTAATAGCAACCACAACGGAGTCAATACCTAGTGAAGAAAGAACCACCAAATGCTCACCGGTCTGGACCTTAGGACCCTCATCTGCTGCCACAGTCAAAATAGCAGAATCTATTATGTTTGCACCGGCAACAACACTTCTAATTAGATCAGCGTGACCTGGGGCGTCAACCAACGTCACTAGGTACTTATCAAGCGCGAACATTGTGAATCCGAGATCAATGGTGATACCGCGTTGCTGCGCTTGGGGATGTTTATCAAGTCCAGCAGTAGAAACCTGTTCACTCAATGCCCGAGCTAATGCAGTTTTTCCATGGTCGATATGACCCATCAGACCAACATGAACAGGGAGTAGTGAGTCCATCATATCTCTCTGCAAGACACAGTGCAAAGAGAACATAAACCCTTGGTCATTACAAAACGAAATCAGAGTAGTTTATGTGGTGGAATGTAGGAGAGATATGTATGGTGTCTAGGTCTCTTGAGAAGATGATGCTGATTGCAGTCGGGCTCTCAACAGCAGTCATTATCGGCGTACCTGTTCTCCTATACGCAATCAACACAATGTCCTATTCTGCTCATCTCGAAGATGCACAGATTGCTGCAGAGAATATTTTCACAGCCGTGAACCGCATAGATAATGAGGAACTCACGAATTTGACCATCCAAGTCCATGTACCGACCGGAGTAACAATGACTGTGAACGGGAACACATTGACGATCAATGTGTTAATAGATGGCCAACAGACAGGATGGTCCGAGACCTATAACCATCAACTATCCATTAACCCGCCTACAGAGGCAGGCAATTACAACATGATATTCACCATGGTTTCGAATGTGATACAAATTACACACACGTGGATTTCATTATAATTATAAATTATGATTGATTCGAATGGCGCTTTCATTTCAGCATAACGTTTTTAATCAGGGCACAAGTTGTCGCCGATATCTGCACCTAGGCGAGGAATGAATCCATGGCTGAAGATGCCGAAAGGCTTGAAGAAACGGGCGAGGAAGAGGAAATTCCCGAATCAGAAGAACCGGTTAAGAAACCTGAAATTAGTGAAAAGAAGAAGGAAAAGAAACCCAGAAGGAATCCACTAGGAATGCTCTTCAATCTTCGTATGCTTCGCAGGGTGGTTCAGATTATTTTCTTACTAGGTATCAATGCCTACATATTTACGGCGTGGTTTGGTGCAGAGTACATCACAGCCTTTTGGATAGCTATAAGGGATATTATGCCTAGCATACCAATACTTTCTCCATTGGAGGCACCTTTTGCAGTTATTGCAGGCTCGTTTGATACAATGCAGCGAACCTTCACAACAGGTCTGTTCCCATTCTTTACAATTGGCTCTATGATCATTATTCTGATTTTCATTGGCAGAGCGCCATGTGGATGGATCTGTCCAATAGGGACAATTCAAGACTTTGTGACCCTACCAAAACGAACGAAGACCAGACCATCAGCTTCAACGGAAACAGAGTTGAGAAAGTTCAAATTCTATATCCTAGTCATTGTAACTGGACTTGCAGTATGGTTAGGAGTCAGCCGGGTAGCAGGTGGAGAAGAGACGCTTGAAGCGATTCTTGGTGTATTTGCCTCTGATGCCTTTGCACCTCTGAATCCAGCATACATTCTGTTCAAGATATTGCCAGGCCTCCAGGATGCAGGACTCTGGCCTAATAGCATAGGTACACTTTGGTATATTACCCAGTGGGGAACTGCGCTTCTACAGCTTGCATTTGTTGTCTTTGTATTCTTGGTTTCCGTATGGGTTCCGAGATGGTTCTGCAGGTGGCTTTGCCCAGCAGGATGGCTGTACAGTGTCTTTTCAAGAGAAGCGTTGATAGGAATTGGTAGAAATCCAGCACGGTGCACACCAGATACATGCAACGTCTGTGAAGTCGTATGTCCAATGAATATCCGAATCAGGAAATATCCATACCAACACATGCACAGTCCAGACTGCATCATGTGCTTAGATTGCAAGAGCCATTGCCCGAACGATGCAATAGTAATTCGTTTCTCATAGATTAAGTGAGCCAGTCTTTCTCAAGACGCCCTCAAAAGCTTCGCGTAGTTCAGAATAGGCTTTTATGAACTTCAATCCCTGTTCAGTCACTCTGGCTCCACCCCCGCCTACTTTTCCACCCTTGTAGGTCTCAATGAGCCGAGTGCCTAGTTTCTTTTCGATTTTTCTGATTACGCCCCACGCATAGCGGTATGACATGCCGAGCCTTTCAGCGCCCTTAGTCAATGTGCCCTCCTCAAGGACAGCAATTAAGATAGCACATGCTCCAGGACCAAAGATATACTCACCATTCGTTTCAAACCATAATTTGTAATTTGGCCTTAGACCATGTTCAGTACCTTTCTTCGTGGGCATTTCACCACACTCCAGCCAAGTTAAAAGTTCTGTCTTTATGATCAAAGAAGTTGATTTAATGACCCCAGCGGAGCCGCTCAGGTTTTGTTTCTTTCTTGAACGCCTTCTTTACTGTTTTCCAGTGATCCGCACAGACATAGATTTTCCTTGCTCGAGCATCCTTTACCTTAAGACCTGAGTTGGTAATGCTTTCCATGATTCTCACCGTTGCAAAAGATCTCTTCGATTCCTTTCTGCAACCGACAATACTGCATTCCTTTGTAGACGACACCTGAGACACTTCGGTAGTCAACGAGTAGTTAGACAATATAACGCTAACGCAGGTGTCATTCGTGGTCATTCTTTGGAGTGAGTACTGGTCCTTTGGTGAAATCAAAGACTATACGCTCCTCTCCTTCAAGAGCTAGCTTGATTTCTCTTGAATTATCAACAACTCCAATTATACAGGGAGACAGAGAGTGATCCCTTGCAATATGTTCTAGCTTCGAGTAGTTCTCTTTCGATGTAGCGACAAGAAAACCCAGAGAGATATACATTCTGAGCCAGTCTTCTAACGGGATTTCTGATGGTCTTGACTTCTCGATCTCATCTAGGAAGAGTGTACCACCCTTCCCAGAATACTCTAGCATCATGACGGCGGTTCCCACAATGCCAGCCACGGAAACATCTTTTGATGCAGTGAGAAGGTGCTGTTCAGCAAGAATGTTCATGACTGATAATCTGTGCACAATCTCATCAGAGGGGCGGTCAGTGACTGAATCCCAACCAAGAGTATAATGTGCACCCCTCTGACCGTTTCGATCGAAAAGAAGGACAAGAATATTGTTAGCCATGGCTCCGCCAGCAGTGAGCAGGTCATCCTTCTGTACAGTACCTGTGGCAGATCCTACAACATAAGTCGATGATGAGCGAGGATTGGTATGCCCTCGCACAATAGGAATCTTGAAAGTGTGTGAACCAGCAATCAGTCCGTCGAGCATCGCACTTCCAATCTCAGGGTCGGAGTAGGATAATGCAACAGCAAATGAAGTTGGGGTACCACCTGCTGCGTAGATATCCATGATGTTTGCGAGTACTGCGTTAAATCCAGCAGCTCTAGGGTGACCAAGACATAAGTCTTCCACGATAGCATCCGTTGTAAGAAGGACAACATCATTAGAGTTTGTCAAGATAGCAGCAGAATCCTCTCCGAGGCCATGAGGTGTATCTCCCTTGAAGGAACTCAGTCGTAACTTGTCAATAATAGATGGAAGGACGAACTTACGCGAGATGCCATCAAAGTTGAGTAATAAATCAACAATGTCATCAAGGCGCGTCAAGGGAAGTCACTCCGTGTGCATCCCTTTCCCCTATGGCCCAGTGAGAAAACCAACGACGAAGGCTATCTGTCCTAGCAGGATGCCAATACCCAGGAATGATATTCCAATCGTAAAATAGATGAGGGCTCTCATCTCTGGACGGATTTCCTCAAACACTGTATTTCACCTTCGCGTGATTACGAGGGACTTCGTGTTGCTTATAGACATTACGGGCCCTATGTGAATCATCCACGTGGAACTTCATACTTTGCTACCTAGTTTCTTAGCTATATCTTTCGGGATCGCATCGGGGTATTCATCATCAGGTCCCATGTCAATCACAGGGCTCACCTTTTGTGCTGGAGGCTTGCATTTGCCATCGTCTGTCATCCGGCGTTCCATACATTTTGAAAACTGGCACCATGCACCATCGCATTCCTCATCGATCCATGTGCACCATACTGTCTTCTTCCCCCCTTTCTGTATGATTTTCATAGCAGGGGGCTTCTTCTCACATCTAAAGCTCTTACAGAGTGCATTACATTCCACATAACCTGTTGCCATAACAATTCGCTCCAAGATCATGTTTCTTCGTCTTTTCATCTCTTCTTAGTAAGTTCTAGTAGTTCATCTAGCCTTTTTTGTCCACCTTCAATAATGCGGACACCGCGTTCCATCCGCGCCTTTGAAGATTCATATTTGTCTCTTGAGAGGTCCCCAATCTTGAACTTCGCATCTAGTCGACTCATCTCTTTTTGAAGAGCCTTCAGAGTGTTCTTGATCCCTTTGGACCACTTGTTACCTAACTTGATAGCTTCCTTGAGGCTTTTCCGGAGTTCCTTGATGGTCTGAAGAATTTCTATTCGTTGTTCTTCGTACACATCTTTGTCAAGAGTGCCTGAAGCTCCTTCTAGTTTTGATAGCCGAGCTTCGTGTTTATCAAGGGCATCCAAGATTGTTTCAAGGACAAGTTTTTCTTTCACGGATGTCAGTTCACGTTTCCGTTGCTTGGCATGTTCAAATTCTTCACGGAGAACTTCTGCACGTGCTGTCAGTACTTCTTTGTCAGCCTGTCGAAGCTGAAGCGCTTGGCGGGTTGCTTTGGTCTGCCCAATAATGCGATCCAACTCGTCATCAAGAACCACGAGTTCAGCGCTGGAAAGAAGAACGACAGCAGTTTCATAGGGCATGTCTTGTATTACTATATCAAAATGAGGGAGTGATAGAGGTTCAATAGGAGCAGACTCTTCCTCTATTTCTGCTGAACCTGTAGCTAGGTTAGTTGTGGATTCATCTTTAGCGCCTCTGGAAGGTAGAGATTCTCCGCAGAGATTGCAGTACTTCCCGTTAGGAACTTCGTGACCACAGAAAGGGCATTCAATCAGAGGTTCTGGCATTCTCCTGCTCCGTCCACATCATCCATCGGTCCATAGTAGACCTCAAATCAATTGACAGCTTACTTCAGGGTGCCCAAGCGGCTCGCAACTTCGTCGAGTTGCGCCTTAGTTGTGACGATTGTATCCGCCCCATACGTGGGCAACACCTTCAGCTCCTCCACCAAGAGTGCAATCGCCTTTACAGAATCAATCTCCTTCTTGTCCAAAGACCCATCAGGAAACGTAAGCGATGCTTCAATCCACTTAGCCTTAGTGTCATCAGCTGGATAGATACAGTAAATGTAGTCCTCGTTGCTGCAGATAAATGAGGGAGTGTTCTCCCAGGCTTCTGCTAACAGCACGCCAAAAGCCTTTGCGTTTTCAGCTTTATCAGCCATCAGGATTCATCCTCGGGGCTAGATGTTATGCAAATGTCCTTGTCTGCGAACTTATTTGTTTTGCTCATGGATAGTATGAGAGCTAAGGTCGGTGCCAGATGAATGAATAGTGAGCAATTTCACCATTGGACTTCACTGTGGCAATGATGAACCTTTTTCTCACACTAGTGGCGAGTCTTCCAGCACGTACAATGTCCAGTGGTACGACTCCTTTCTTCTGTGGAATTACGTGTACTAGGAAAGGTGCGTGGTCCAGTCCTGGACCCTTCTCATAGACTGCGAAGTCAGTCCCGAATTTCAAGCCTGGACGCACGATATACCCTCGTTCTCGAAGTTGTGCGTAGACCAGATATTGATCTTTGAACTCCTCAGACCGTTTAAGACCGAGGGTCAGAATCTCGTCAAGGTTCAATATATGGTCACCAGTCGTGTCCAGAACATGGAGTTTCTTCTCACGGGTCAGAAATGCGCTCTCAAGAAGCGAGAGTTCTAGTGGTTTGTCAAAGACAGCGGACTTGGGTTTCCGAATGCCTACAGGTTGACCAAAGTAACCTTGATTATATAGGAACATCCCATCCTCGGGATCCCATACAATTGCTCTATCACCAACTAATCTTGCAACTGCAATCCTTTGGGTGTTTTCAGTCAAAACATGGCACCAGCTAGTATCACATATTTAGTGTGAGTGAGAGAGTTCTAATTGTGATTGCAGCATCTTCGCCGAAGTTAGCAATATCTTCCATCATGTTGATGAAGTCGCGGAATCTTAAGAGAATTGCAATGGGTATATTCGCAGGATAGAGGAGTGTGACAATCTCTCGCTGGACTACATCCACCTGTTTCTCAAGCTTGCAAATCTCATCTGCTCGTTTTATTGATTCCTCCATGTTAATGGATAAAAAGCGCACTGCCTCTCTCTGTTGAGTTATTTCTTCAATCACATGGTCATTCATCTTGGCAATCTTCTCTTTGAGCTCACCCTCAGGCTGCCAAGAACCTGCGATTGCTGCTAGATGATACATGCACCATTCTGCACCATCAGCTAGTTTGTCATTATAATGTACCAGGCGTAGAAGATCCTCACGTTGCATCAGAGTGTTTGCTTTTGCTAGTTCAGTAAGTATAGTGTGCTTCAGGTCATCACCCTTTTCTTCAAGGTCTGTTACAGCTTTCAGGTCTGCTGCTGTAATGTTGCTCTCTCCAGCCAGCCAGTCATTTACAGCATTGTGTACCATCTTACTGGCAGCTAACGCTGCCCTGAAATGTTCCTCTAACATCTGAGTGATGTTACTTAGTTCTGAGTTAAGGAATCTATCATTATCCAACACCATGATGCTCACCCACTTGAGCTGGAGTCGGTTGGAGTATCTTTTTAATTCTTCTGGACATCGCTTTCGAGTCGGAAGTGGTACAATGGAACTGTGGCAGATTATTGTTGCGCTCTTGCAGGGACTTGTCGAGTGGCTACCGATCAGCAGTGAGGGACAGGTTGTCTTCTTCGTCTATAACTTCACAGCAGTGCCATTGGATGAGGTGGTGTCCTTGGTAGTCTGGCTTCATTTGGGAACTGCACTTGCAGTCATTGCCAGATATCCTAAGACTATATTCGACATTATATCATTAAAGGATAAGACGCTAACACGATTATTACTCATTGCGACAGTTGCAACTGCAGTTACAGCCATTCCCCTGTATGTTTTTCTGAAGAGTAGTATCGCTGTCTTCCAAGGAGAACTATTGAACATTCTAGTGGGAGCACTGCTTCTCTTCACTGCACTAGTTTTGTACTTGCCTACTCGTCAAGGGGACATATTAAGCACCGGGGATGCAAAGGAACCAACTAACAAAGAGGCACTGCTAACTGGCTTAGTTCAGGGATCTTCTGTATTGCCGGGGCTCAGCCGTTCAGGCGTCACAGTGTCTGCTTTATTGATTCAAAAGGTTGACAGGGAAACTGCACTGAAATTCAGTTTCCTGATGAGTGTTCCAGCTGTAATTGGTATTCTAGCTATAGAGATCCTCACAGGGAATACAATCCCATCAAGTGTTGGAATTCTTGACTTGGCTATCATTGAAGGAATAGTATTCATCGTGGGCCTTGCTTCCATGGAATTTCTCCTGCGTCTAGCAAGAAGAGTCAATTTCTGGAAACTGTGTCTAATCCTGGCTCTTATTGCTATAATCTTTGGAATTCCTGCTCTCATCAATCTAGTCTAGGAAGATTCGCTGCGTTTTTGAAACATGATAGCAATCGGTGCGTTTGCTTTGCGCCATTCAGCCAGTTTGCCATCATAGTCTAAGGGAACTGGATGTCGACCATGGTTACCGATGACAATGAATAACGTGTTTTCACGAGCTTGTCTGAGTAGAACTTTTATCCAGTTGTCGGTTCGTCGAACTATCTTCTCTAGAAGCGTCTTTGGAGGGGTTCTATGACCATATTGAGCATAGAGACTTTCAAAATCTAAAAAGTGGAGATAAAGAAGCTCACTCTTGAAGATGTGCTTAGTGGCTTCGATGTAGGTTGCCATGTCATCTCGAGGATTGACAGTATATGATGGGTCGAATCCAAAAGTAGTCTGATCATCCTCTCTACAAATGACCTTGATAGCCTTCCCATAGCTTTTGATGTGATTAATCATATGAAATCCGTTGACAGGACCTTGTAAGAGGGTCTTCATTAGAGGGAGGGCATAAGGATCCTCAGTTTCAATGAGGGCAAGCGCCTCCATGTTCTTTATGAGCGCCTCTGGTTTGTACACTACAGCCTCAAAGAGTCCAAAGTTGTCGATTACAACCATAACCACAGCTTTGGGGCTAAACTTACTAACAAGTTCCTGATTTGCTTGATAGAGCCCTTCTGGAATCTCTAGACCGAGTAGTCTAAGGATAGTTGAGGGGAACTCCACTGCAGTGGTTCGGATCTGTGGGAACGACATTTGCTCTTTCCTCTAAACAATACATAAAGGTGTGAATTGACTTGTTGAATAAGTTTTGCTGACTGTCCTACTACAACATACACTCGTTCATTCTCTCCGTGATGAGCTCATTAACCTATAGAAGCATTAATAGAGAGAGCAGAGATTTGGTTTTTTCAGGTCTAAGAATGACTCTCAGGGATATTGTTTACAAGGACTCGGTCAAGTTCATCCTCTCTGGAGGCAAGGGAGGAGTAGGAAAGACAAGTTGCGCGGGTGCAGTAGCCGTCTTATCAGCACGTCATGGATTTCGAACATTGGTTCTATCTACTGACCCAGCCCATAGTCTTAGTGACAGCTTCGACCAGGATCTCTCTGGTGGAGAGGTTATTCCCATAGATGGATTCGATAATCTCTGGGGCATGGAGATAAACACAGAGAAAGGAATGCAGCAGTTCCAAGATATTATTGGCGATGGTGCAGTAGGTCCTGAGGCACAAATGGCTGCAAACCTGATGGGAGACATGACAGGTATGACACCTCCTGGTTCTGACGAGGCAATGGCCTTTGGAAAGATTCTCGAGTTCATCGAGGACTCTTCCTATGATCGGGTCATCTTCGATACAGCACCCACAGGACATACACTGAAGCTGCTCGAATTACCAGATCTCCTTGATAGCTGGCTAGGCAAAATTCTCACACTTCGTCAACGACTAAGCTCAATGATGGGAGGACTGAGGAGTATGTTTGGTGGGGGAAACCAAGAAGAGGACAATTCATGGGAGATGATCCAACAGACTAAGGATAAGATTCGTGCAGCTCGCATCGAACTATCAGATCCAGATACTACACAGTTTATCGTAGTGATGATTCCTGAAGCAATGGCAGTCTTCGAGACACAACGACTGCTTGCCAGTCTTGATACATGGCATATCCCTGCAACAAATATGGTTGTCAATCAGTTAGTTCCTCCAAATCCCGCTTGCACATTTTGTACAAAACGATATGAAATGCAGCAGACAAACCTGAAAGATATTAGAGATCTTTTCTCAGATATCGATATCACGGAGGTGCCACTGTTTGATGGTGAGATCAGAGGAGTCGAAGAACTTACAAGACTTGGCATGATTTTAATTGGTGACTCGGAGGATGAAACATGAGACGTGAAACTCGGAGAAAAATCTATTCTCTCATCTTTCTATTATTGCTTATAGCATCTGTTGTTGTAACGACAATGCTAATTCTAGGATTAGTGTAATGATACAAGAAGTGAACAAATCACGCGCCTTTCACACGCTTAACTACTGGCGGACGAATCTTGTATAGAATCCTACCACCGCAGTATGGACATTTAACGCCTGGCAGTGTTTTAAGACCATCTGGGGTTACTTCTCGATGACAGTTATGACAAGTGTATACCACGGTGTGCCACCATTCAGACTCCCAGAGCCTTAGCAATATGAAGCTTTGCCTAGAGCTGTCATAGTTGAAATCATAGTCATGTAGCAACTTCTCCCTCAACAAGACCACTACTAAGGACTCTAAGAATCCGAATGTCAACTATTGTACCTGCCGAAAATCCTCCAGGAACAGTCATAATGGGTCCTTCCTCCAAAGGATAAACCATAGTATATCCAGCACGTGCCCAAGAGGATTCCGCAGCAATCCCTCTCACCACGAGTCCAATATAGTCGTTCTTCTTCTTGCGATTAATCCGTTCTGCCTCTCTACGCAGTTGTATCCCAAACTCATCCCTTGTTGATGATTCTGAAAATCCCTCAAAAGCAGACCCAGGTAGGGATCTAAATCCATAGAGAATTATTCGTTCAGCGCCAGCTTCACTAATCTCACGCATCGCCTTAATCGATTCTTTGGTACTCTCTGTATCCTCTCCTGGCAGTCCATAGATGAAATAAACAAAGGGTTTCATTCCATGATTGACAGCAATTCTCACAGCAGAGATTACATCAGCAGGACTTCCACATTTTCCGATAGCCTGCATGTGTCGTTCGGAACCAGTTTCAAGACCGATATTTGGAGAGCTTGCCATCATGGATTCGGTCAACATCTTCGCGACATCATCTGTGAACAGACAGGCTTTCATATTTTCAATGGCAATGTGTGCTGTCCGATCAATAACTTGGGGTAGTGAATTGAGCTGCTTTAAGAGATCTGTAATAGCGTCGAGATTTGCAGGGGGATAACAGGGATCTGTCAGTGGCTCAGTGCCACGCATATAATCAAGGAATCCAGGAGATTCCAATACAATACGATGGACACCCAAATCTAACAATTCCCTGACTTCACGTACTATGATTTCTTGTGAACGACTTCGGGGGGGTCCCCAAGTGCCAGGGACACTACAAAAGCCACAGCCAGGAGGAATATCTTCTGGACACTCCATTCTAATGTCTGGATTCTTTGAGTCACAATTGCCACAATCAGTGCAATGCCGTCCATCTTTTAGAGGGAGCCTTGTTCTTCTGAAATTCGAACAGCCTCTAGTTACCTCAACATAGACCTTGCTTGCCTGATACGCGGGATAATCGATTATCCGGGTTACTGAAGGCAAATAATCACGTGAGAGCACCTCTGATGAGATAAACTCCCGAGGAGAGGTGATATGCATCGTTTCAGCTTCACGATAGGCAATACCCTTCACAGTTGATAGATCGAGAGCACTTTCAAAGAATCGCTTGAGTACCAATTCCTCAAGAGTCGCTTCTCCTTCTCCTATCACCAACACATCAGCGGCTAGATCTTTCAATATTTCGGGAGAAGACGCAATGGGACCGCCGATGATTACTTTCCCGGGAGAACGGTTCTTACTGCGCCATTGTTTTACCAACGTTCTGACTGCAGGAAGATCCATGCTCATGGCACTAATGGCTAGATGGTCGAATTGCTTCAAAATGCGTGTTTTAGAAAGGACTGCCTCAGCCCTATGGATTCTGCTATTCACTCCGTGCTTCTCGAATATCCCCGCAATGGCCCGGGGTCCGCAACCTATAGAATCCCGTGAACTACGACGTTGACCAGTGCCAGCGCTAAGTGCATCAATGATAAGAATCCGACCGGACATATGTGCGAGTTATAACACCAAGTCGTTCTTTACTCTTGCTCATTACGGACGGCAGAACTTATATGCGGGAAATTGCAAGCCTCCCTAAGCAAATTGCTAAAACCAAATCTAAGGAGTACATAACTTAGTGAGTAATGACGACGGCGGAATATGCGCCAATTGTGGGTTGCCTTTAGACCTGTGTGTCTGTGAAACTATCGCACAGGAAGAGGCACGAATTAGTGTGAGTATAGAACGAAGAAAATGGGGTCGTTTGACCACCATTGTTGAAGGTTTTGACAAGAATATTGACCTCGGCGACCTTGCAACGAAATTGAAAGGTAAGCTAGCCTGCGGAGGTGCAGCAAAACATGGTCATATCGAGCTCCAAGGAGACCATCGTGGTACAATTGGAGATGTTCTTGCAAAACTTGGATTTCCTGAAGACATGGTCCAGATTGATTGGTCGTTTCAATCAACGGGAAGAAGATAGACAGTACTTACCTATTCGGGAACTCATGGTTCAGAATATAGTATTTCAGAGGAAGATAGGTCAGAAATCCATTGGCTCTAGACCTAGAGAGTCAATTCCCAGCTTTTTAACAATCTCTTTGTAACGATTCCTCACTGTGACTTCAGTCACGCGAGCAACCTCAGCAATCTCTCGTTGAGTTCGTCGTTCGTCAAGCATGATTGAGGCTACATAGATTGCAGCAGCTGCAAGTCCCAGAGGGTCTCTGCCAATAGTAAGACCTATGTCACGACTCTGCTGGAGTATCTCTACGGTGCGTAGTTGAACTGGACTTGATAGCTCAAGCTGAGATGCAAAACGGGAGATGTAGTCAATTGGGTTGGAGAGTGGTATCTTGATATCAAGACTTCGAAGAAGCAAGCGATAGCATTGACCCAGTTTCTTACGATCAATCCTAGAACCATCAGCCACCTCGTCGAGAGGGCGTGGCTTAAGACGTATTCTACATGCTGCATAGAGTGTAGCTGCGACCATGGCTTCGATCGACCGACCTCTCACAAGCTTCTTGATGATTGATTTTCTGTACAGAAGAGCCGCAAGCTCGCGGATTGGCTCAGGGATGCCAAGCTGTGACGAGAGTCGCTCTAGCTCGGACATTGCTTGAGCGAGATTACGGTCTAGAGAGCTATGGACACGACTTCGTATCTGCCACTTACGGAGTCGATAAATCTCCGATCTTCTTGTTGGACTGAGTTTCTTTCCAGAAGTGTCTCGGTCTCTCCAGTCAATAATCGTTGAGAGCCCCTTATCGTGTACTGTGTAACGAAGAGGTGCACCAACCCGACTCCGAGAATCACTTTCCTCAGAGCTAAAAGCCCTCCACTCGGCACCTGTATCAATTCGATGGTCGGATAGAACAAGTCCACATCCTCCACAAACACGTTCTCCTCGAGTTGAATCCTCAACGACAAGCGCAGATTTACACTCAGGACACTTAACGATCTCAGTTGATACGTCTAATGTTCCTTCTTTCCGGTCGTCGGTACTTCCTGTGCGGCCCAATCGCTCTCCTCCGAAATGATGGGACGGGATTAAGACCGCCAGTATTCACTGACAAGTCGAGGTACAGATGACAGTCTCCCAGGACCCACAATTGTAGAATTATGAACCAATACTTTTAACCCTTCTGAGTCCGCCGAATTTTGGTTCGACTGCCGTGAAAGTACTAAAAAATGCGTTAGGAAGACGTTTAGGTGGTTTTTTCGTGGCCTCTCTCGGTGATGATGACAGTGTGTTCATGCTGGGAAACGAACTCACCCTTCTCTTCTGCAAGAATATGATGTGCAAAGAGGGCACCGTTCTGCCGAAGCTCCTTGATAGCCATCTTAAGTGTTGCATGCTTCATTCGTTCAGCAAGCCAACGTTCAGCAAACGGGAACTCTCGATATTCTTTTCTGGCAATTCCTAAGAATTGCTTTGAACCACTAAACCGTAATGGTACTCGGATGGGTAGAAGTTGGTAGATTGTAGGATTTGGAAGATCGGTTATGTTTCCTGACCCAGTACTAGCAAATGTCTCAATTGCATATACCTCGCCTTCCTCAACAAGAACCTCCGATTTCCCACTGACACAGGGTACTTGTTTCTCGCCATGAAGCTCGTATTCCTTCAACTGATGTCCCGTCAATTGTTTGATAGGCTTGAATCCTGCGTTTGTGATTGTGTCCTCGATGAGAGCTCCAATTGTATTGAGCTTGGCACCAGGACGCATCATCTTGATGGCCACATTAGTCGCATCCTCTGCAGCCTTTACAAGGTCCAAATGATCAGGATTTAGTGCTATAGTGAATGCAGTATCCGCAATACAACCATCAACATGTGAACCACAATCCACAGTGACAAGGTCGCCTTCCTGGATTTCTGTTTCATCATTGAGTGGGGAAGTATAGTGTGCCGCGATATTGTTCAGAGAAACATTGCAAGGAAATGATGTGCCTGAAGAATTTTCGCGTATGTAGTTCTCAACAGTATTAATGATGTCAAGTACCTTCACTCCAGGTTCGATCATTGGCCGTGCAAGGGCGAGGGCGTCACGAGCAACTACTCCCGCACGTCTCCAATTTTCCCACACTTCCTCGGGTTCCTCATCTACGTCTTTCTTAATTGGTTTTTCAGCTGGCACAATAATCACCGACCTGACTGCTCGTCATTGGGTGGACTGATAAAAGTGACGATGAAGCAGAATCCTATGACAATACTTGTTCTATGCGTCGAGCTGTTCTGGACATCGAGAAGAACATGTATCCAATATTGGCGCGTTTATTGGTAAGTACTACCAAGATAGCATCATTTCCAGCATCACAGATAATGACATAGCCGTTCTCGCCTTCGATGAGCATCCTGACCAATGGACCACGCTTCAATTGTTTGAACACTTTTCGGGTGGCCTCTTGTATCTGTGTGGATCGTCCTGCGATGACATCCTCTTCAGGGATTCGTTTATCATCAGGACCCTCAGGGTAGAGCGAGTAAATTGGGAGTCCTTGTGACTTTGAGATGATGGCACTAGCTTCCACATTGCCTTGGGAGGCCCTACTCAAATCTATAAGAAGTTCTTTCAGTAATTCGGTCTTTGAAGACAAGGTATTGCATACCTCCCTAAGGAAACTGAGTGAAAAGGGGGTGTCAAGTATTTAAACTCTCTTGGCGCCTGCTTCTTTCAGGGCTTTGACTATCAACTTAAGCCCTTCACCCTTATCTTTCTGTACGTGCTTCTCGAGATAAGTACCCTGGACGACTATTGACGCTCCAGCCTCAACACCTCGTACAACGGATTCTGCATCATTAAAGCCGCCTCCAGTGATTACAGGTATCTCAATAAATTTGGAAACCATGGCGATCATCTCTGATGGAACACCACCACCCTCAGCACCACTACCAGCTTCAAGATAGACCAGTTTCATTCCTAATAGTTCAGCCGCCATGGCGTACATCGCAGGAATCTTTGGTTTATCACGTAGGAAAGGTTTTGCATCACCAACCCATGCTGCGGTCTTTCCTGGAGCCACCATAAGATATGCCATGGGGATGGTTTCAATACCTGTCATCTTAATCTTCGGTGCCGCAAGAGCCTGCGCACCGATAATCCAGTAGGGATTCATGCTATTCAGCAGGGTCATAAAGAACATGGCATCAGCATGTTCAGAAACTCCGGTGATATTTCCAGGAAATAGAATAGTCGGAATATCCACAGCCTCAGTTATCTTGGCAACCGCTTCATCAATCACACCAAAGACTGTGCTGCCTCCTATCATCACTGCATCACTTCCAGCTTTCTCTGCGAGCGTAGCGATTTCCACAACGTTCTCAATTGTAGTAGACAATGGATCAGGATCGAGAAGAGAAAAGTGAAGGGCACCTTCTGATTCAAGCTTTTCAGTGATGTACTTCCAGACCTTTCCGACCATTATATAGCCTCCAAGCTATAGGTGCTCCTCCTTGTCGGGCTTTTTACGCTTTTGGTGATTCCCTACTTTATAGTCTAGACCCAAACAAGAGGGAAAATACTCTGGTTTTAGCACATATTGCAATGAGAAGGAGAGAGTAAATAGGAGTCTTGAATAAATCCGTTCATTATTGTTACCAATGTGTTCGATTATGGACATCAGATGTTCGTATTGTACCACATCTGAAATATTGTGAAGTCCTAAATGTTTGTTATTCTCAACCTTTATTACTAATGTTGAATGAAGCTGATTATTGTGTTCTGCTGAAAGAGGATAGATAAATGACCACAAGCCATCCAAAAGGAAGTAGTGCAGGACCTCCGGAAGCGGAAGTGGTTTCCTCAGAGCCTGAGCTTCGCATTGGCGTCTTTCCATGCAAGTGTGGAAAAAACATTGGAGCTGTTGTAGATATTGATGCTGTCGCAGAATATGCAAAGACCCTCCCTGGTGTTGTTCATGTTCAAGTCAATACTTACACTTGCGCGGATCCAGGACAAAGAGAGATACAGGAAGCAATTACTCAGCATGGACTCAACAGAATCGTAGTTGCTTCATGTAGTCCCACGATGCATGAGGATACTTTCAGGAAGACTGTGAAGGCTGCAGGCTTGAATCCATATCTTTGTATTATGACCAACATCCGGGAACATGTATCATGGGTTCATCAACACGATCCTAAATCTGCAACTCAGAAGGCGATGGACCTCATAGCAATGTCAGTAGCAAAAGCAGCAACTCTTGTTGCCCAACCAGAGCTTGATGTTCCAGTGACTCAGGCAGCTCTTATAGTGGGTGCTGGTGTTGCTGGGATGCAAGCGGCTCTTGACCTTGCTGATGCAGGATTCAAGGTACATCTGGTAGAACGGCAGCCCACCATTGGTGGCATCATGGCTATACTTGACAAGGTCTTTCCTCAGAACGATTGCTCAATCTGTATCTTAGGGCCAAAGATGGTTGATGTGGCAAAACATCCGAACATCAGCCTGATAACAATGGCAGAGGTCGAATCCATATCAGGCTATGTGGGGAATTTTGAGGTGCGTGTTAAGCAACGTCCTAGATATGTGGACATGGACAAATGCACCTCCTGCGGAGACTGTGTTGAAGTCTGTCCTGTGGATGTTCCAAGTAGGACAGATCAGAACCTCACCTGGCAGAAAGCCATTCAGATTCCATTTCCTCAAGCTGTACCATCCTCATACTTCATAGATCCGGAAGCCTGTCTTGGAATGGATCTTATTAGGTGTGGTAAATGCATCGACCGTTGCGAACAAGAAGCGATAATCCCATCAGACAAAGCAAAATACATCGACTTTGATGTAGGAGTCATCATTCTGGCAACAGGATTCAAACCAGCAGACCCTAGTAAGACGCCGCGTCTAGGTTGGGGCAGGTTTCCTAATGTCATTACAACCTTAGAGTTTGAGCGCCTCATCAACGCGGCAGGACCCACTGAAGGTAAGTTGGTTCGTCCATCGGACCTCATAAAACCCACATCAGTCGCAATTGCCCAGTGTGTGGGGTCAAGAGATATTGGGACGCGTTCAGCTTGTTCGAACTATTGTTGTGCAGAGTCGGTCAAGTGCGCACTCCTCATCAAGGAACACTATCCTGATACTGAGGTGACCATCTACTACCAAGACCTACGGATGCACGGAAAGTACTTCGAAGACCAATATCTTAAGGCGAGAGAGGAGGGCGTGAAGTTCATCAGGGGCAGAGTTGGAGAGATTCAACAATATCCAGATACAAAGAATCTCAGAGTGAGTGTAGAAGACACTACCCATAACAAACTGAGCATGGAAACCTTTGACATGGTCATCCTTTCAATGGGAGCGGAAGGCGCAGCCGGGGATTTTCCACTGCCGATCTCTTGTACAAGTGATTCATTCTACATCGAATCCCATCCAAAATTGAAACCTGTTGATACAAGCTCAGCAGGCGTTTTCATTTGCGGCGGCGCAGAGAGCCCAAAGGATATCCGTGACTCGGTAATCCAAGCAAGTGCAGCTGCTGGCAGAGCAGCAATTATTCTACAAAAAGGAAGATACCCCATTGAAGCCTTGAGTGCAAAGATAATGCAAGATCTCTGTAGTAGATGCGGTACATGCGTGAGCCGCTGTCCCTATGGCGCTATTTCTCAGGATGGGACAGGCAAATTCACAATTATGGGAGCACTCTGCCAAGCATGTGGGACGTGCGCTGGAGACTGCCCACAAGATGCAATCTACATGCCGAACTTTACAAGTCAGCAGATAGAAGCTCAGATTGAGACAGCACTTGCAGAAAATCCAAGTGATAAGATAGTTGCTTTCGCGTGTGCGTTTTGCTCATATAGAGGCTCTGATCTTGCTGGTGTGTCACGCATGCAATATCCAACAAATGCACGAGTTATTCGAGCAATGTGCTCTGGAAGGTATTCTGTCAAGTTCGCTCAGAAGGCATTTGAACTTGGAGCGGGGGCTGTCCTCTATTCAGGATGTCATTTACCAGCAGATTGCCATTTTCAGACAGGTAATGTGTGGATGGCAAAGCGAGAACCTAGAATCAGAGGATGGATGAAGAGAAATAATATTGAGGACGAACGGTTCAGAGTGGAGTGGGTGTCCGCTGGAGAAGGAAAGAAGTGGCAAACCATCATGACAGAGATGGCAAATGCGGTAAAGACACCTAGGAAGAATATTCCTACGCCCAAAACACAAACCGTCGCCAAATCAGAAAAGTCTGCTAAATCAAAAACAAAGACCACGTCTAAAGACAAACAAGCAGGAAAACCACGTAGCCCTAGCAAGGGTGCGAGTCAGAAGAAGACTACAAGGAAGAAGTGAGTGACATGGGTGAAGATTTTCAAAGAAACCAGCTCAAGGAACTCAAGGAAACAGCACTTCCATGCTTTCAGTGTGGAGTATGTTCTTCATCCTGTCCAGTCTTTCGAGTGTCACCTGAGTTGAATCCGAGGTTATCAGTTGATTCGATCATCAGTAGAGGAAAGGTCCCATCAGAAGGGAATGAGTGGTTATGTGCCTATTGTCTCATGTGTGATCAAAGATGTCCGATGGGAGTTTCACTCGCTGAAATCCTGATGGTAATCAAAAACATTTCAGCAAGGGAGGGTAAAGCACCTCCAGATGTTATCGAATCCGCAGAGTCCTTGATGGCGGATGGTTGTCAGTCGCCCATATCTAGTAGGTCTGAGAAGCAGAGAGAGGATATGGGATTACCAAAATTGCCTAGAGCAAATCCTGCAGATGTGCAGATGCTATTTCGAGCTACTGGGGCAGCAGAGGTTGTGGAACTAAATAGAAAAGCGGTAGAGGAGGCGTCTGAGTGAAGTTCGCCTTTTTCCCCGGTTGTACAATGGCATATCGACTACCTTTTGCAGAAAAGTCCATCAGAATGGTAGCACCTCATTTTGACATTGAATTAGTTGATTTAGCATTCACATGTTGTCCGGAGCCAAATACCGTTCGAGCCTTGTCTGATGACACATGGATAACTTTCGCCGCAAGAAATATTGCACTTGCAGAAGCGGAAGGACTTGATATTCTTACTGCTTGCGCAGGATGCCATGAATCATTATCTCTTGCAAAACATGAATTGGACAAAAAGCCTGAAAGAAAGAATAAAGTAAACGAGCTTCTGAAAGGCCTTGGTCTTGAGTATAGAGGCACATCAAAGATTGTCCATATGCATCAGCAACTATTCGATGAGATTGGCATTGAAACAATTTCTTCGAAAGTTGTTAAGCCAGTTCCAATCAAAGTTGTGACTCACACAGGATGCCACCTCTTGCGACCTGAGAGAATCCTCCATGTTGATAGCGCGGAGGTGCCTGTGAAACTAGATATGCTATGTGAAGCAATAGGCATGGTGCCGCTGGATTATATGGACAAGACCATGTGTTGTGGCGCAGGGGTCAGAAAGACAAACTCAGTTACCTCGTATGCGGTTCTGCGGGAGAAGATGACAAGCATTGCGATGGTCGAACCAGATGCAATAGTTGTGTTTTGCCCAACTTGCTTCATAACGTTTGAGTCTGGTCAGCGAGTTGCAAACAGGATCTTTGGAACTGATTTCAAGTTCCCGGTCTTCTATTACACAGAGCTTCTTGCCATTGCAATGAATTTGCCCGGGATGGATATCTTACTAGCAGAGCATAGAGTGAAGATTGAACTTCCAGCAAGTGCTGAAACAAAGGAAGAAAGAAAAACAGGAGCTAAAGATTCTATTCCGTCAAGTCCATAAGCAGCTCAATCCCGAAACACTTTATTACTGACGTTATGACGCGCGAGATTGCTGATGGTGATATATACGACCAGAGTCATCATTGGAAAGGAGTACTACACATGCCTGAAAGAAGAATTGGCGTTTTTCTCTGCCACTGCGGAAGTAACATTGCTGGTGTGGTTGACCTAGAGGTCCTCAGACAAGCAGTCGAGAATCTTCCAGATGTCGAGGTTGTTTCTGATTACAAGTATGTCTGCTCAAAGCCCGGACAGAAAATTCTCAAGGATAGTATAAAGAAACATAAACTGAATGGTATCGTGATTGCATCTTGCTCTCCGCGAATGCACGAGCCCACTTTTAGACAGGCACTTCGTGAGATAGGGCTCAATCCATTCCTATTGGAGATTGCCAATATCAGGGAACATGTGAGTTGGATTCATGCTGATGATCCAAAAGCAGCAACAGAGAAAGCAATTGATCTTGTCAGAATGGCAATCGCTCGAGCTAGACTTTTAGAGCCATTAGAAGAAACAGAGGTGACAATCAAAAAAGCAACGCTCATAGTTGGTGCTGGCATAGCAGGGATCTCTGCGGCTTTGGACCTGGCAAATGCTGGCTTTAACGTGTACCTCGTTGAGAAAGAACCCAGTATTGGAGGAAAAATGAGTCGCTGGGACAAGACCTTCCCGACCTTGGATTGCTCGAGCTGTATTCTGACACCTAGAATGGCAGAGGTTGGAAATCATGAGAATATCACACTCCTGACCATGGCAGAGGTTGAAGAAGTTGAGGGATACGTTGGAAATTTCAAGGTAAAGATAAGACAAAATCCCAGATATGTAGACATCGAGAAATGCACATCATGTGGTGACTGTTCAGACATTTGTCCTGTTGACATACCTGCTGAGTTTGATGCGTTTCTTACTTATCGAAAAGCAATCTATATCCCCTTTGCCCAGGCAGTACCCTCCGCATATGTTCTAGATATGGACAACTGCCTTGGTGTAGAGGCGGTCAAGTGCGGAAAATGTGAAGATAAGTGCGAGGCGAAAGCAATCAGCTATGATGACAAAGAAAAGATCATCGAGGTTGAGGTGGGCACAATCATTGTATCAACAGGCTTTGATTTGTTTGAGGCTTCCAAGAAAGAAGAATACGGCTACGGTCATTTCCCAAATGTTGTCAATCTTGGCGAGATTGAACGAATGCTTAGCTCAGCAGGACCAACACGGGGTCATGTCGTGAAACCATCAAATCTTAAGGAACCAAAGAAGATTGTATACGTACAGTGTGTTGGAAGTCGTGATGAACTCTCCAACAAATACTGCTCACGAGTCTGTTGCATGACAGCAATCAAACAGGCTCGAATGATTCGCGACAAGACAGGGGCTACTATCTATGTATTCTACATCGATCTCAGAACATTTGGTAAGGGCTATGAGGAATTTTATGAAAGCACAGCTGCAGCAGGCGTCACATTCATTCGAGGACGCGTCGGTGAGATTCTCCAGAACGACGAAACAATGTCCCTGACGGTACGGGGTGAGGATACTCTACTTGGGAAACCCATTCAGTTGGATGATGTGGACCTTGTCGTGCTATCGACCGGTGTAGTGGCTGCAGATGCAACAAATAAAATCGCTCATGCTTTGAACCTGAGCATATCGCCAGACGGATTTCTACTCGAAGCACATCCCAAACTCCGTCCTGTAGATTCTTTCAATGATGGCATCTTCGTAGCAGGCATGGCACAGGGGCCAAAAGATATTCCAGACACCGTGGCACAGGCAAAGGCAGCAGCATCTGGCGCAATGGCTCTCATGGGGAAAGGAAAAATCAATGTTGAGCCCTATTATTCTGTGGTGGATGAAGATAGGTGCGCGGGATGTCAGGTATGTATCTCGGTGTGTCCATACAACGCTGTGGCATTGAACGAGAGAGGATACGCAGAGGTGAATCCTGCACTCTGCAAGGGTTGTGGTACATGCACTTCAACATGTGCAAGTGGAGCGATATCTTCCCAGCACTATACAGATGGACAAATATCAGCAATGATTCAAGAGTACCTTTCCACCCGAGAAGGGGCTTGATAGGAGAGATATTACTCGGAAATATTTCGACTAGTAGGCAGTGGTAAGAATGATAGATTTGACTGTGGCGATTTTGGCGGGTGGCAACTCAAAACGATTTGGTTCAGAGAAAGCGTTAGCAAAGTTCCAAGAGCGGCCCCTCATATCTCATATGTTAGATATCGCTCGCAAAATCTCCAACAACATCCTTATCGTGGTCTCTGAAGACGCACAGTTGGAGAAGATTAGACCCTATATTAAGAATGGACGAGTGGTTGTGGATCCAGAGGGTAGCATTAGGTGTGCCCTGAGTGGAGCCATCACAGCATTTGAACACGCAGGGACAGAACATACTCTCTTGTTACCCATCGATGCACCACTTGCGCGACCTAGTCTACTGAAAATACTCGTTGAGATGAGCCCCAAACATGGTGCTGTTGTGCCATCATGGCCATTAGGATATATCGAACCACTTCACTCAGTCTACCTGACAGAACACGCCTATTATCACGGACTGGAAGTGACAGAGAGCGGTTCCTATAAAATGAGTAGCATGCTCGAACGACTTCAAAATGTTCTATATGTATCCACAGAAACCTTGAAACAATTCGATTTAAAACTAGAGACTTTCAAGAACTTCAATACATTGAAGGAACTACGGACTGCAGAAGTTAGGGATAGACACAGATAGCGACTTAGTCTATATTATTAGGAAAGAGAAATTACAAGATTAAGTTTTCATGACGAATTCTACAGGTACCTTCATGACCAACCATACATGGACCGTAGGGATCTTCTGGTGTGCAACGCTTACCGAATAGCTTGCAGTCAACAGGATCCACCATACCAAGAATCACTTCATGGCACCTACATCCAGGAAGGATGTCAACAGACTCGATATCAGGAAAGTTGAACCGGAGTCGTGCGTCATGCTCTGCGAACTCCTCTTGGATAAAGTAGCCTGACTTCTCTATGATTCCTAAACCTCTCCATGGAGCGTCATCGATTCGAAATGCTTGTGCTAGTACCCTTTGCGCGGCAATATTTCCCTCAGGAAGAACCACACGTGTGTATTCGTTCTCTGATTCTGCTCGACCCTCATTAATTTGTACCAATAGCATTCGGATTGCTTCGAGCACATCTAGCGGCTCAAAGCCAGCGGCAACACAGGGCACATGATGCTTTTCTACAAAAGGCTGGAAGGCATTTGTTCCTATGATTGCAGACACATGTCCTGGAGTAATGAAACCGTCAACCGAAAACCCCTCTATATTTACTAGAAGATCCATCGCAGGAGGAATTACTTTCAATGAAGTAAGAATCGAAAAATTGGGAGGCGGTTTACGTAGGAGTTCTAGAGCAATTGTAGGTGCTGTAGTTTCAAAACCAACTCCTACAAACACAACTTCCTTCTCAGGATTTTTTCTAGCTATATCCACAGCATCAATAGCACCATATACGATTCGAACATCAGCGCCTTTCGTTCGTTCCTTCGCAAGGGACGACTCTGTAGATGGAACACGGAACATATCACCAAAAGTCGTCACAATATGACCCTGCTTTGCAATAGCAATTGCCATGTCAACATCTTCAGCTGCACAAACACATACCGGGCAACCCGGACCAGCAACAAGTCCCAGATTTCTAGGGATAAGAGATCTGATGCCATGTTGGCTTATCGTGTCTTCATGCGTACCACAGACATGGACTATTCGTAGTTGTCGATTCTCACTCAGATTCTCAATCTCGCGTTTCATAGCTTGAGCATATCGAGCGTCTCGAAATCCGGGAAGTTCACTCATTTCAATATAACCGCGTGTTCTTAGTGGCTACTACATAAAAATGAAGATATTTGTTCAAAATGATCTCAGGATTTGGGTTCATAACCTTCAAGAATTGCCAGCGCTTCACCAACTGTAATAGATAACTTACTGGCAAGCTCTTTCGGTGTTATCTTTGGGTCCTCAGGAATGATGTGGTTGTGAGCATATCCAGCATTACCAGCAAATAGAGGATTATTCCGTGCTGTTTCAATTAATATCTTCCATAGCGGATGACCTTTGAAATCAGCTACATCAATATCAATCGTTCTCCCGGATTCATACTGGATAGAGCGAATGTTTGGCAAGTCCTTGGACTTGTCTTTACTCTTATCAGCGTCAGTAAGTCTTGACTGTTTCAAAATTGCATCCAACCTGAATTTTCCCGGCGTAGTCCAAAACAATGGACACATCATAGGATTTTCAGCTTAATCGATATAAGCCTTGGGGAGCTTACCCTGTTTTCAGAGAGAGTCGCGCCAGATATCTGTTTCAGCCTTCTATAAATGAAAAAGATGTAATTGTACACTGTAGCAAGATTTAACAAGCCAATGAAAAAAAGCAATCCATGTATCAAATTATGGCCTAATGGTCAAAATGGAGTATGCGATTATTGCCTCATGGCATTCGAAGAATTGTATTAGATGTTTTGAAACCGCACAGCCCACGGCTGACTGAATTGTCTTTGATGCTTGCACGCGATGCACGTGTAAGTGGCGTCAATATTTCACTGAAGGAAGTGGATCAGAATACTGAAAGTATTGCTATCACCCTTGAGGGCGATGATCTCAGTTATGATAGCATCAAGGAGATACTTGAGCAAGCTGGAGCTGTGATTCACTCAATCGACCAAGTGGTTGCTGGAAAGACCTTCGTTGAAGAAGTAACCCTTCAACCTGAGAACTCATAGACTAGCATCATCTTCTCTGAATCTGATCGGACATTCTCTTACTCTCAACCTCAATCTTCTTGCGAACAAGGGCATAAAGCTCCTGTTCGAAGACTTGAGGGATTATCTTTACGACACTACATAGTTGGTCGACAATCTTCTCAGCGAGATATTCTGGTGAAAGTACATTACGACTCACGATACTAGTCACAAGCTCTTCACCAACATTCGCTCGAACAACAGAGTCAACGACACTGGCAATTGTTCCTAGAGGATCCATGAAGAAAGGTAATTGAGTACTGTCATGTAGGGTAGAAAACCCAAGCTTGTCACAGATACTCTCGGTATACCATTCTAGACTGGATTCTTTCATATTGAGTTTGTTAGCAAACTCAGTTTTCGTGAGGGGATTTGGGTGGCTCCAAGGGTGTCTTGTAACAATGTAGAGAGCTGCAGCAAAAAAGGGATCCTCTTCTCGAGATTTGCCTTCTTGTGATACATACCTCCTTACAAGATCAAGAGCCATCTTTTCGTACCTTGCTTCTATACGATTCTCCTTGAAAAACTCATGAGCATTAAGCACAGCCTCTACAATGACCTGTGGATTGACTGATAGGTCTTCTGCGCCTTGATGAGATGCCATGTGCTTTACTCCCGATTATACTCTGCAGGCTAATCCGATTCTTGGAAAGCCAAATGCAAGTTATATTCTTTTGCAAAGGAAGTTAAGGTAAGTTCTCAAAGGCGCCATCATTCATACTATCTAGCACTGTAGGTCTTTTCAAGAGCCCAGCGGAGTGTGGACTGGATTTCCTTCATACGATTTTCATCGCCATAGTTCCTAATAATCATCTCTCCGAGAATATTATCTTCAGCATGTACCTCGAAATCAAAGGCGTCCTCCCACTCAATCTCACCATTTTCTACTCTATGGCGATCTTCCTGTTGGAATTTCCCGAGTATTCGTTCAACAAAGAAACGGGCAAATGCTCCACGAGTGATATCATAGACAGCACCCTCAGCAGGGAGAAACCGTATCGTCTGCTCGATGACCTCGAAGATTCCAAGCTCGAGTTTGCCGGCCTTGTTCATAATAACAATGCTCTGAGGTTCAGTAGTCTTAGCTGGTGATGAAATAGGAATTGGAGCGTCAGCTCGTGGCGTCTTACTCAAGGCTGCATCTGCTGTGGTGAAACTAGCCTTGGCAATTTGGCCATCAAGAGTTTCGATATGTTCCTCAAGACGCGCAATCATATCTCTTAGTCTATCTACTTCTTCATTCAGCTTTGTTCGAATATTAAGAAGAAGTTGAATATCTGAATTCTCCAAGTTATCCACCTACTAGACTATCGACTATTCAAGTCAATGTCTAATGATATATCACTGCATGTATTATTAGTGCTCATAGAAACCGAGTGTGACAGGCGATCTATTCCTCATATTCTTCGACGGATATTGCAAAATCGGGACATTCCATTTCACAGATATGACAAACCTTGCATGACTCAAGATCCACTACAACGGGAAGAAAGTAACCACGATCATCAACATCATCAGATTTCTTCAAGACATCATGAGGACAAACAGAGATGCAGATATGGCACCCCTTGCATAATTTGGCGTCAATAGAGATTTGCTTCGCCTTCCTTGTCATCGTTCTGATCCCGTGGACACTCGCCGGTTGCATTAGATATAACAATATTCATTCGACCAGACAGGAAGACCATTAAATAGCTAGGTTCGACAATACTGTAGTGATGTAGGTGTTCCACCTTTGAAACAATTCGTGGTTTTCATGTGCTCCAAGTGTAGAAATTTTACAAATTCCCCTATAGGTCAGAAACGTAGGCGATGCAGCTATTGTGGCACAATAATAGACATCACAAAGGCCAACTGCGCTCTGTTTGATGGTCCAGACCAGGCACTAGTTGCTGTCAAGGAGTTCAATGCTGCAAGAGGGGGAGAGGAATTTCACAAAGCAGTCGAACGATCACGAGAACGATTCAGATCTTTGATGCCGGAGAACCCAGTAGACATTGAGAAGATCATATCTGATGATGATGAGCACACTGTCCTTCCAGGAAAGCGAGCGCGTCTGATGGCAATACTGGAAGAGGAGGCAAAGGACAAACCATGCACCCTTGGTAGATTCGAGGAATTGTGCACAGCTCAAGGTCTTAATTGGGACTGGGTTGAGAAGAATATTCAAGCCTTATCTAATGCTGGTGCACTCATATTCCCTCGACCATGGGAAGTACAATTGGTAGAAACATCAACAGATGCCGTCCCAATGAGGAATACTATCCAGGATGTGTCAGGAGAAATTATTGCATATTTGAGAACGTGCAAAGAAAAGGCAAGAGTTGTTGACATTGTGCATCATTTTCAAGAAATGGGAATCTCTGAAGACTCGGTTGATGATTCACTTGAACGACTAATGCGAAGTGGAGATATTTTCCAGCCAATTGTTGGGTATGTTAGCCTAGTTTAATCTATTCGAATCATTCAAGAGGAATGAAAAAGTAAGGTACGTGATTCATATGCCGATTGTCGAACTCGTGGCCAAAAAGACACTGGAGAGATACCCAGATATCGGTCTCGATGTTATCGACCTAATCGTTTTGTTATGGATGTACTCGAATCCATATGACAGCCATCGCCGTCAAATCAGTTCCATGAGAAACGTTCTCAAGATGAGTGAAGTTCTACAGGTTCCAGGTGGAGGGATCGATATGACAGAGGAAGAGTTAACTCAAATTGTACTAAAGAGCCTCCAGAATCTCAAGAGTAAAAGTCTCGTCTATATTCAATCAGCAGGAGTTCATTACATCAAAGGTACACTAACAGAATCTGGAGTGAAATTAGTACACAGAACAGTAAGTACTCCACTACTGAAACGTGTGACTGCAGAATTTGGAGATAATCCATAGAATAGTGTTTCAGGCATATGACAAGCACTATCAGTTAACAATATACGCAGGATGCGGGTAATTGCACCGGAATTGACTATGCGCACCACTCACTCAATGCAAGTCTCGATTCTAGAATAAAATGTAATATGTACACCGAGATGCATTTGTGGATGTCCTTGCAGAGTAGTAATAGAAAATACTTCCATTAAGCTCAGTATCATGGTTGTCTGAAGCTGGATGATTTCAGAATTGGTGCGGTTATTGAGAGGCGCTCGTTCTATTTCGCTCATTTTGTATACATCATAGAAACATCACCCTTAATAGGACTCAGAACGAGCCTGTCATGGGGACTGTTTCTATGAGGCTCACGATTCCCAGGATTACTTCCGGCAGGGTATGCGTTCTATTAATCATCCTTATTGTGACAGCACCCTTTGTCATTTCTCTATGGCCAAAAGGGCCTCATTGGGACCGCATTGAAAGAAACTCTCCTAACCTTCTCTGGAAGGCAAACAACACGATGCCAGAGAGTTGGACTTACTCTGTGGCGGTAGGAAATGTAGATTCCGAAGCTGGTACGGAAGTAGTTGTAACTGAATCATCTTGGAATGATTACCTTTCACGCCTTGTGGTCCGAAGGGGAGATACAGGAGAGAGCAAGTGGTTTCACGAGTTTAATAATCGAGAGATAACCGATGTTGCTCTTTGCGACTTAGACAACGACGGGTATCCTGAAATAATCTGCGGGATTACAGGTGTGGGTATATTTGCCTTTAGAGGAAACGGTAGTATATACTGGACTCATTCCGATATCATGCTTGAGGCTTCGATCTTCATAACACCAACCATTTCTGATGTTCTTGGAAATTCAGGTTTCGAGATAGTTATGCCATCATCCGAAGGAAAAATTCTCATTCTCAATGGTAGTACTGGTGAATCTCTTTGGTCAGTAAACACAGGTAGTGGTATCCGAAACTCGCTTGCTGTTGGGGATATTGATGGTCTATCCGGAAAAGAAGTAGTAGTGAATTGTGAGAATGATTACACGTACGCCTATAGTGTCGGGAATAAAACTCCTCTCTGGATCCATCCCTGGACCCATGAATTCGTCTTCATGGAAACATCAACGCCGATCATTGGTGACATCAATGGAGATGACAGAATTGAAGTCCTTGTTGTAACAACAGAGGAAGTCACGGCTCTGAATGGTGCTGATGGCGCTGTTGTCTGGTCATATAAGAAAAATCTTGGGGATATAGATTTCCCGACAGGGCCTGTTGCACTTGCAGATCTTAATGGTGATGGCCAGCTAGAGGTCGTGTTTACTGAAAATAGGTATTATGTTTATTCACTACATGGTCGCGATGGTTCAATATTCTGGGTGTATAATGGGGGTGGCCTTGGAGAGATCTACCGTCCGAACATAGGGGATTTTGATGGTGATGGGAGATATGAAATTGTTGTGTCTAGCGAAGATTCGTCAATTGTAGCAGTAAACGCAGAAGATGGATCGAACCAGTGGTATCATGAGATGTCGTCAGAGGGGGTTCAAGGTCAGTATGTGCCCGCTATAGGGGATGTCAATAACAACGGACTGTTAGATATAGTAGTGCCATGCTTTGGATATGGAACTGGCTTGGGACTATATGCAATCGAGCCTCAATCCTCAGGAAGTGATCTCTATTGGAGTTGTCGAGGAGGAACAGACGATTTTTCCTACACTTACTGCTTGAAAGACATCGATGAAGACTTCGATGGCTTAACGAATTCTCTGGAACGTTCCATAGGTACGAATGTTTCATCCTATGATTCAGATGGTGACTTCATACCTGATGCATGGGAATACTTCCATGGCTTCAGTCCCCTAGATCAAGCTGTTCCATGGGATGAATTTGTCCTGTACAATATGGCTCCTATTACAACAATTGTAGCAATTGTTGTGGGAGTGTTGGCATTATCGACTGCTCTTGTTATTGCGAAGAAGAGAGAATTGAAGAGGAAAGCAAATCAATCAACGATGCCAGACATTGAACAATGATTCAGGGATTGAGTT